>JAHDGT010000290.1 GCA_020631675.1 Bacteroidota bacterium | reverse complement strand
TTAATTACCCCACTTATTTTACGGAAACAGCCATAGAGCTGATCAAACAGTAATTCGTTCTGGGTATCGCTTTTCTTCCATAATGACAGTTTTGGATATTGAGTTAGTATTACCTGCCTAATGCAATGCTGAAAGGCAGTGTTTGTTGCTTGGTATCCAGTAGATAATAGTTCACATGTATAGTATTCGTTTCGGGAAGCGTGATGTGAGTTGCTTTGTAATCATCTTGATACTTCACCATATCCTCAGTTAAGCTGATCTTTTGACCATTTTCATCTTTTAAAACAACAGATTCAATATTGATCTTCGGGTTATTGATCAACCTGAAAGTGGTATAGTCTCCATTTGATTTGGAACGGGTTTCAAAGGAAGAACGATCGTACACTAATACATGTTCTTCAATTGGTATAGACAATTCTTCTTGCCAAGCTATCTGAATGGGTATATCAACACTTTTTAATTGATCTTTTTTATAGGTAAAGTAGCTAATAGCTGCCTTTCCGTATATGCTTGCTGCTCCTGAGGTGGCAGTATTATAAGTACGGACGCTAAAGGAGGGTGTTTTCAAGCCTTCGCTATTGACATCATTTAATCCATAGGCGACGATGTATGGGCGTTTATTTAATGAGCCATCAAATTGATAATTAGTCTTGGACTTCTTGATAAAATCAGTACGTTCTTGGAATCGGCTTTCTTGTCCACTCAACAAGTCTCTACCATTATCATCCACTAAGTATATAATGGATGAACTTTCTGCATCTACCCTACTGTAAGCTTCATTTGGAGAAAGGTCGGCAGGAAAGCGAACCGCTAAGTCCAATCCTTGAGCAAAAGGAGACATTGCTAAACTGTTGATAGAAATAAACAGAACTTCAGCTTTGGCCGCTTCAGCATTTGAGGTATGTTCCTTTAATTCGATTGATGATTCGGTCGTTATTGAGCTTATTTTCCAGAGACTGATCGTATCTGTAAATATCTCTTGTCTTGTGTTTTCATTTTCTATGATCGTATAACTGCCCTTTAAGAGGATGTGCTTTGTGGCTGTTTTGGGTAACTCAAGAAGGTGAACATATAGGTCATACTCATTCTCTTCATCATTAAAGGTGTTTAGTTTAAATTGAACGTGATCACTAAAATCAGCGTTAATAACTGGCGCATAGGATCCATTAGCCATCGCATCAGAAGCCGCTTGACGTAAGCTATCTATCTGAAACTTTTGCTTTTGTCCGAGTCTATTTCCCCGATCATCTAATATGCTTTCGATTTTGAAGTCTGATGCTTTTTTGGACTTCGGTAATGTCATTTTGTATCTGGCGGTTAGACCAGGTGAATAATTCCTGTTATTCTTTTTACTCAATGAAAAAGACATGAATTTCGGCTTACTTAAGTTGGTCAAATCTTCTACTGCCGACTCTTCTAGATCTGCTGTACAGAGAAATGGGATCTCAATCTCTTTCATTTCTCGCATAGCCGCAACGATGGTATAGGCGTTACCCGCTTCTGCGGTAAAGCTGTTACTTGGGTAAACTTCACCATTTTTATAGTTGGCTATGATTTTCCCTTTAGTGTCCACAATATTTATTTCCACCCACGGTGCATCCTCAAAGAAGGTCATTTGTCCTCTTCGTTCATCTGTCAATTCTTTGATTTTGACGCTTTTACCATCACAATAAGTTTCATACTTTTTGCCCGCACTTGCTGGAATAGGCACTGGAAAATCTACAGTGGAATCTCCATAAATGGTAGCATACAGTTTAGCTTTTGCAGTAACGGAATGAATATCCTCTTCACGCTTAGCGGAATAGAGGTGGAACAACATATTCCATTGTGAGGTATTTTCATTGATTTCGTAAGTGGCAAAATGATTTCTGCTCATCCAGTTATTGTCATCCGTTCCCCCGACTATTTTTTTGTCGAACAATCCTTGGTTGATCAGCTTTGCTTTCCAAGAAGGCACGGATGCTGGCGGGTACAATATATCTCCATTTTGCGTCTTTATGAAGAACATGGAGTTTTCTTCCGCGAATTGACGCATTTCTGTTCCTTCGGGGATTTTACCATAAATATCGAGTATATAATGACCGTCTTCTGCTCTAAGTAATCGGGCTTTGATCTCTTTATTGTATTCGTTTTCTTCTATAGAAAGATCCGCAGTTGGGTCAATGCTTGTTGTTAATAATTCTTGTAAATCTCTTGTTTCTACTTCTGTTTCTTTTAAGCCATCGGTATGCAGACAATTTTTTTCAAAAAATTGCCAATCGTTTGAATTGATACTGATTTTGAAACTTCCTTTTTGTGCTAAACCGAAAGCTTCTAATTGTTTTTGGATTTTTTCTACCGCAGTTTTAGCTTCACAATGACAGATGGTCCGGACCCCTAATTTACTGGACCCATAATAGACCTGTTCCATGTAGGTAGCTGTATCACCATCAAATACGATCTGATAATCCCAAACGACACGTGAAGCTTTATTGGCAAAGGGAATTCTGGTCAGCGTATCAATATGAAGCTTTGAGGACGTATTGGACTCCAGATCATTTAGGAAGCTCAGCAATTGGGCTTTATTTTGTGCTTGTAATGAGGTTAAATTCATTATAGCACCCAATAAAACGAGCAAGAAATAAATTATAATGTTTTTCATATTAACACTTTTCCACTAAAGATACGATCTTTTGATGTATCGAGTCCGCAAGGGATAGAAGTGGTATTAGGGGTGCTGAATGGCGTGTGAGTGCGCCTGTTGCGGGGGCGGCCCAGAGGTAGCCACCGCAACAGGCAGCAACGAACCGACAGGCAGTGCGGCTAATAGGAACGGATAGCCCGGTGCCCGCAGTTAAAGGCTGATGTCTTTAGACATAAGATATAAGACGTAAGACATAAGACTTCCTGCTCGAAATCGATTTTCTTTAATGGTCGATTTAAAGCCTTTTATTGCGGGCATGCGGCATTATGAAACTCAAAATCAAGTAGAAGCGACAGGCGTACGCACAGATGCGTACATGTCTTCAATGATGCGGATGATGGTTTTGCCTTGTGTGCCATTGGTGGCGATCTGATCCAATCCGTTCAGGGTATCTACTACGTTTTGGATCACTTTATCGTGATTGCTCATGCTGCCTTTGTAGGCGCCATAGTCATTGCAGCCGTTGCCTTGCGGTAAGGGGGGAATGACATGCTCATTGATGCATTGGTACTCTATGCGGTTGAGGTATTGACCGCCGATCTTGACAGTTCCTTTTTCGCAGAGCAGGGTGATGCTGCCTTCCATATTCTGGGCGAAGCTGCAAGTGCTGAGGTTTAAATTAACGATAGCACCCCGCTTAGATTCTAAAATAAAAGTACCTGAATCTTCGAATTCTACAGTTTTTTGATGCAGTACATTATTAAGTATGCCACTTATCGCGGTGCAATCTCCAGCTAAGAAATAGAGTATGTCTATGAAGTGGCTGCATTGGGTGAAGAGGCACCCCCCGTCTTTGCGCTTGCTGCCTCTCCAATCCGAATTGAGATAATAAGCCTCATTTCTATTCCAGAAACAGTTAATGGAGACTTGGATGACTTTACCTAATGTACCGTTTTCGATCAGATCTTTGACCACCGCTACAGGTGGGTTATAGCGATTTTGTTTTACTACGAATAGTGCGCGATCATTCTGTTCAGCGGCATGGATCATGGCATCACATTCGTCGGTTGAAAGTGCCATGGGTTTTTCGCAAACGACGTGTTTGCCCGCCTCTAAAGCGGCTATGGTGTGTTCTGCATGGAGGTAGTTGGGCGTGCACACATTCACCACGTCAATACTTGATTCTTGGATCAGTGCTTTATAGCTGTCAAAAAAGGGAGTAGCTGAATTTTTGAGCAAAGAACGTCGCACTGTATTGGTATCACATACCGCAGCCAAGCTGGCATTTGAATGCGCGTGAATATGTTTGGCGTGACGAGTGCCAATATTACCGAAACCTATTATGCCGAAATGAATCAAGTGAATACAATTTTATCGGACGCTCAATTTATCTTCCTCATCGATCGTGAGCAATTCGTTGTCTTTCATCCAACGGATCACTTTGAGCAGATCCTCTTTTTTAATGTCGAGATGATGCTGAACTAAGACTTCGGTCGACAGCTTTTGGTTGCGCAGGCTTTCCACGATCAATTTACTGATGCGATCGTAATCTTTAGTTTGCAAAGATACCTTTTTGCGGGCAAGGCAGACATCACACTTACCACAGGGGCGAGCATCTAGTTCACCAAAGTAAGCTACCAATTGCAAAGATCGACAAGTATTGTTGGTATTCGCATAGTTGAGCACCGCCTGTATCTGTTCTTGCTTAGTTTGCTTGAGATAGTTCAAGCGATCATCATTTAGCTTTAACTCATCAGTAGATACTCTGGCCTGATCAAAGTAGACCGTAGGTTTTTGTCTTTGTTCTTCATAGGATAAGACATCTTGCTTATCAAAATAGCGCAAGGCATCAATCACACTCTTTTCGGATATGCGCAGGAGCTTAGCCAGTTCTCTTTCATTGATGGCGGTAAAGTGATCAAATACGCCACCATATCTTCTTATGATGGCTTGTAGGTAAGGCTCCGTTTTCTTGTTAGCGATTTGATAGGCGTATAACTCATCTCTATTCATTTTGAGCAGAATAGAGGAAGGCTGAAAAACCGCCTCATTCAAACTAATGTACCCGCATTGCTGTAGCAACTTAAAAGCGTTGAATGCCAATTTTGGTGATAAGCTATAAGCTCTGCAGATATCAGCAATATCAAAATCGTACAATTGTCCTTGACCAGCTCTTAGTGCCACTTTATGGTGGTTGCACAATGCTTGATAGGCTCTTTTGATCAGCTCGTTATCCGGAAAGCTCAAGCGCAAATTCTCTTGTAATTTAAGCTGATCTGCTTGCTCTTGCAGTAAGATGCAATAGGCCCTATTACCATCTCTTCCTGCCCTACCCGCTTCTTGGAAATAAGCTTCCAGACTATCAGGCAGATCCAAGTGAACTACGGTGCGCACATCTGGCTTATCCACCCCCATACCGAAGGCATTGGTACATACCACTACTCTGGTTTTGTTAGTGATCCAGTCTGTTTGTTTTTTATCTCTTTCTTGTGGGCGTAAACCTCCGTGATAAAAAGTCGCTTTTATGCGATGGCGATTGAGAAATTCCGCGATCTCTTTGGTTTGCTTTCTATTTCTAACATAGACCACGCTGGTACCCGCCACATTATTCAGAATACGTAATAAGCGCCCTCTTTTGTCTTCCTCTTCAAAAACAGAATATGATAAATTAGAGCGCACGAAGCTTTTTTTGAACTGCTTCGCATCTGGCATTTTTAATTGCTGCAGAATATCCTTGTGGACAATTGGGGTAGCGGTTGCCGTGAGTGCGATAAATGGAATATCATTAGCTAATTGTTCTCTAAGCTTGGCGATGTTCAAATAGGCAGGTCGGAAATCGTAGCCCCATTGTGAAATACAATGTGCCTCGTCAATAGCTACCAAAGAAACATTCATATCATTTAAGCGTGCTTGGAATAGCTCTGTCTCCAAGCGTTCAGGCGAGAGGTATAAGAACTTCACATGACCGTAAATGGCATTATTGAGGATGCGGTCAATTTGTCGGCGACTGATCGCTGAATGAATCGCTTCGGCTGCGACACCTCGCTTTTTCAGGTTCTCCACTTGATCTTTCATTAGGGCGATCAAGGGCGAAATCACTAAGCACAAGCCTTCTTTTGCTAGAGCGGGTATTTGAAAACAAATAGACTTACCACCACCCGTTGGCAATAAAGCAAGAGTATCCTGCCCCTCCAAAACCGAATTGATGATATCGGCTTGTAAGGGTCGAAATGAATCGTAGCCCCAATATTGTTTTAAGATCTTGTGAATGCTCATGCTGGATCGAAAAGAAGATCGATTGGCAAGTTAACCTACAGTTCTCTAAAAGAACGGGTGATTTTAATGAAATCCTCCTCGTATTGCTCTCGCCAGCTGTCCCACACCCAGATCACGATCTGATAGTCCTTTTTTACTCCATCAACAAAAACCAAGCGATAGTAGATTCGTTCACCAATTTTTTCATCTCCTACATCACCTGTCAATGCTAAATCAATAGCTGGTTTTCCGTCAATGGTAGCTCCAACGCTATCAATTCTTTGCGGACGCTGGAGTCCTTCCACTAGCTTATCAAAT
>JAHDGT010000289.1:3611-6241 GCA_020631675.1 Bacteroidota bacterium | reverse complement strand
CCGCCAAACAGGGCGCATTCAGCGGCTTCATTACCACTCCTATCCCTTGCGCATGTCAAGTCCAAACATTCCCATCGTTCTAATAGCCATCGCGAATGATATTACGCGCCCACTTCACCAATTACAAGAAGAACAAAAGGGCATAGGTCAACAGCTACAGACGGCCGTAGATAAAGGGTATTGCGAACTTAAAATTATTGAGAAAGCTACGATTCAAGACATTGTAGCCGTTTTCCAAGATAAAGCGATCGGACCGCGCATTATGGTTTTTCACTTTGCGGGTCATGCCAATGGCTATTCTTTATGTGTGCAAGATGCGAAAGGCATGCCCAGCGTCATGAATGCCGGTGGTTTCGCCCGTTTCCTAGGGCAACAACAAAATTTAAGGGTCGTTTTTCTGAACGGCTGCTCCACCCAAAAACAGGTGAATGGCTTATTAGAGGCAGGTGTATGGAGCATCATCGCTACAGCCCGAGCGATCAATGATACCACAGCTAAAAACTTCGCCATTCAGTTCTACCAAAGCCTCTCCACTGGAGATGGCATTAGAACCGCTTTCCGCGAAGCAGAAGCCACCATTGAAATGCATTTGGGCGAAGTAACAGAGAATAGAAAGTTGTATTGGGCAAACAAAGAAACAGCTGAGCAAGAAGCAGCCGACATAAGCACGCCAGATGCCTTTCCTTGGCATTTACACATACGAGAGGGTGCGGAAATGGTAAACGATTGGAACTTGGCTCAAGCCGCTCAAAAGCCCTTATTAGACCTCCCACAGCCCCCGCTGAACCTTCCTGCTAAGCCTTTTCGCTATTTGAAGTGGTACAGACAAGAAGATGCTTGGGTGTTCTTTGGTAGAGATCGACAGATCAGAACCCTTTATGATCGACTGCAAGAGGTTAAGGTGAACAAAGAACGAGCTGATCACCTAAAAGAAGACCTATTGCTCAGCTCGCCCAATATGGTACATATGTACGGACGTTCTGGCGTGGGTAAATCTTCACTGCTCGCAGCAGGATTAAGTCCTCGCTTATTGGCCGCTGGTTATACGGTCTGCTACATTAGAAGAAATGAGAAAAAAGGACTGCTGGAAAGCTTACGGGAAGCTTTGGTAGCGCAGCTAAAACCAACAATAAGCTCTTCTGGTCAACAAAGTATATTAGACCTCTGGCAACAAATAGAAAAGCAAGCAGAGAATGGCACATTGATCGTGATCATGGATCAAGTAGAAGAAGTCTATACCCGCCCACTACAAAACAATGCAATAGCCAATAGCGAAACAGAGGTTGAAGAGGAACTGCTGCGATTTTTAGAGGTGCTTCAAGACCTATTCCAAGGAGGTGCGAGCAATACTAAAAAGGTAAAAGGTAAAATCATTCTCAGCTATAGAAAAGAGTACTATGCAGAACTAAGGCAGGTGTTTCAAAGCCTGACCATACCTTATTCTGAATTGTTCTTAGAACGTTTAAAAGAACTGGATATCATAGCTGCGGTAGAAGGCTTAAGCAGACATCCTGAACTGGTGAACCGCTATAAGCTTGCTATTGAAAAGACAGAAAATAGGGGAGAATTAAGCCTCTCTAAAAGAATTGCTCGCTTTTTATTGGCAGATAAAAACTCGCCCATCGCACCCGTACTACAGATCATCTTATCAAAAATGTGGGACGCGGCCAGTCAGTCGAATCCTGTGCGACCTACTTTCAGTTTTCAACTCTTTGATCAACTCAAAGAAGAAGGGCTGTTGTTGGAAGATTTTCTAAATACCCAATTGGAAACCCTCAAGCTTGAACCACAAAGCCAACAACAACTCGAACAAGGCTTAGTGGATGATGTCTTAGAGTTTCACATCACCCAAGCAGGTACCGCTACTGCCCGTACTTGGGCAGATGTTAAAAATACTTATCCCGAAACATCGGAATCAGCATTGAAAAAATTAATGCTACAACTCAAAAGCTGTTACCTTTTAATAGACCCTAAAGACGGAGAAGCAGGAGGACAAGAACAAGAATGGACCCGCTTAGCACATGATACGCTGGCACTAAAAGTTCAAGAGCTATTCAACAATAGTGGTAAAGATGCGCAAAGAGCATTGCGTATCCTAAGAAGCCAAGTATCGCTCAATAGAAACAACCCCAAAGCAGAACCACTAAGCTTATCAGATGTGAGTACCTATGAAAGTGCGAAAGCCAATATGCGCCGCTTAACCAAAGAGCAGACCCATTTAATGGATAGTAGTCAGGTGCTCTTGAGTACGGATCTGCTTCGCTTTGAACCACTTGAGCGTTGGCAACTCGCCTTAAAAGCACTTCAAGCCAAGCCGCAGCATGAACTAAGCAAGTGGGCAGTTTGGAGTGCCTTCTATGAAGGGAAACCTTCAGCGATCAATCGATTTGAGTTTTTTGTTGCCGGGCAGTGCTGCTATCTCCCCAACACTACAAATAGATTCATGTATTGGGGGGAATCCTTGGCCGGCATCTACTCCGAAATAGGAGAAGAGCTGATCCGTTTTCCAAGTGATGAAGTAGGAGAGGTGCGAATGCTCAGAGCTGCTAATCATGCACCGAAAATCGCTATACTGAATGATCGAGGCTATATTCTCATTTACAATACCGAAACTGGTGATTTATTAGACG
>JAHDGT010000289.1:3319-3601 GCA_020631675.1 Bacteroidota bacterium | reverse complement strand
GAATGGGATGCTATCGTTGATGAGGTGAGTTTCTCCAAAACTAAAAAAGCAAGAGCGATGGATGCTGTTCAGGGCTTAGCTTTTATGAACGATGATCAAGTAGTAAGAGTAGCAAGCCGAGAAGTGGTGTATGACAGAAATTTGGATGCTAAAAGTAATACCGAAATAGCTCAATTGATGGATGGCGTTTCATTGTCTGTACTTTCAAGTGATGGAATGCTTTTAGTTAGTAGCTCCTATCAATTTGAAACGGCAAGTTTGGATCAATTACCGGAAAGTACT
>JAHDGT010000289.1:0-3309 GCA_020631675.1 Bacteroidota bacterium | reverse complement strand
GTCTACTTTCCAGAAAACATCTCTGTTGTTGGGGATGGTAGATTTGAGTTTTTCCAATTCAATTCAGGCAATACTTTACTTTTAAGAGGAGGGGAGGAAGAACTGGAAATATATGATAAACATGGAGAAAGAGTAACAGAAATCAAACGGAGAAGGGAGGTGGATGCCTTCGACCAAGCCGCCTTCATTGATAATGATCGAGTTTTTGTCAGCCATAGTGATGGCTGGGACATTTACAGCATCTCAACAGGGAAACTCCTGCACCATACCCCTATGAATGAACGTTTGGAAAGAGATGGCCCCATAAGTGTTGCCGCAAATGGTAAGCGATTATTATTTGCTACTGACCAAGGCATACGAGAGTACTTTTTAGACAGCAATTCACCAACTATAAATGAAGTAGAAGTATTGCCTACTGATGCACTGACAAAGCGAAAAAACGAAATTATACAAGCCCATGAAAAAAAGGGGCAAGAGGTTACTGCCTCAACGATAAGTGCGGATAATAGCTTATTGGCAATAGCGGATTCGGATCAATACATTTATCTATACCATTTGAGCAGCAATGTGGATTCGCCAGTCAAAATACCTTTCTACGATGAAGGAAAAATACCTTCATCAGGAGGGATTAACCCCTTTCAAACACCCACCAAGGGAGGCGATTTGCAGCAATTGCAACAAATACAGGTTCAGCAAACACCTAACATCCAATCGAATATAGGTAATCTGAATTTGGATGATGGACTATTACAAAACTTATCTTCAGGCGAGATAGATAACGAACAAGATCAAAAACGAAGAGAGGAAGAAGCGGCGATATGGCGTAAAGATCAGCCACCAATATGCTGGCTAAGTTTCTCACCAGATGGCAAATACTTAGTTGCGGATAATAAAACCCAACAGTTCAGAACTTGGGAGGTGGATACGCTAAAGCCTGTACATCCGCTCTCCCAAATGGGTCAGCGATTGATCGTATCAAAATTCATGAATGAAGAAACACTAATAGTCATCAACAGTAGCGGACAAGTACTGAGCTGGGATGTGAAAGGAAAGAAAAAAGAGCTATTCCGATTTAACGAGTTTTTTGCGGTGGCTTACACTGCTGCGATCAGTGAGGACAATAAATTGTTAGCCTTCGCAGATGAGCACCGCCCCAGAATAGCTCTTTGTTCAGATTATGGTCGTCTATATTGTTACTTACCAACAGAAGGCTTGCGCTTTGATTCGCTGCATTTCAGCTCAGACAATAAAAAACTGATTGGACACTATGAAAACAAACAAGCCAGCTTCACCCTCGACATAGACGATATGCTCTGGCGAATGGGCGCATATCCAGCACTCAATAATCAATCAAAGGGCTAACTTATCCTGAATATCTGCCTATCTGCTAAAATCTATGGTTAAGATGCGCAAGGGATAGGAGTGGTATTAAGGGTGCTGCATGGCGAGTGAGTGCGCCTATTGCGGGGGCGGCCCAGAGGTAGCCACCGCAATAGGCAGCAACGAACCGCCAGGCAGTGCGCTTAATAAGAACGGATAGCCCGGTACCCTGCCGCAGGCGGGTATGCGCCCTGATAAAAATAGATCAAACTTTACTACGCATCCTGACAATAGGCACGATCATCTCCTGCAAAGAAATGCCCCCATGCTGGAAGGTGTTGCGGAAATAATTCACAAAGTGGTTGTAGTTATTCGGGTAGACGAAGTATTTATCTTCTTTTGCGAAAATGAAAGTGGAACTCACATTGGGGCGAGGTAGCTTCGCCTCATCTACCGGGTTGCGCACGGAGAGTACGTCTTTCTTATTGAAGTTCAGATTTCTACCGTGCTTATAGCGCAAATTGGTGGTGGTATCGCGATCGCCGACTACCTTAGATGGATTCTGTACCCGCACCGTACCGTGATCCGTGGTGATAAATAGCTGAATGGGCTTATTGTCGATCTTGCGCAAGGCCTCCCAAAGTGGGCTGTGCTCGAACCAAGAACGGGTGATCGAGCGGTAAGCGGCTTCATCACTGGCCAGCTCTTTTAGCACCTCCATTTCAGTACGAGCATGCGAGAGCATATCCACGAAATTGTATACGATCACATTCAGCTTGTTGTGCAACATATTCTGAATGTTGTCTACCAAGCTCTTACCGCTTCGGTGGTTGGTTACTTTGGTATAGCTGAACTTCATGCGGTTATTGGTCATATCTAAATGATCGGCCAAAAACTCTTTTTCATGTAAATTCTTACCTCCTTGGTCAATATCATTTTTCCAAAGCTGTGGATGTCGGCGAGCGATATCACTCGGCATCAGTCCGGCGAAAATGGCGTTTCTACTGTAGTGTGTACTGGTTGGTAAAATGCTGTAGAAGCTGTCTTCTTCTAAGAGTTGGAAAGACTGCTGAATAATGGGCTGAAGCACCTTCCACTGGTCGTAGCGCAGATTGTCGATCACCACCAAGAAATTAGAGCATTCTGGATCCAAGTGCGGGAATACTTTTTCCCGCAACAAGGTATTGCTCATGACAGGGCCATCTTTCTTGCCTGTTACCCAATTGCTGTAGTTGCGCTCCACATACTTACAAAACTCGCTATTGGCTTCTTTTTTTTGCATGGCCAATACCTCGCTCATCTCATCAGTATTAGCATTGTCTAATTCTAGCTCCCAGAACAAGAGCTTTTTGTATAGCCCTGCCCAATCTTGATGGTCGCCCCCCATTTGAATGTCAGAGAAAATGCGATTGAACTCCTGCTGATAAGCCGAAGTGGTGGCTTGGCCTACTAACTCTTTAGAATCAATGATTTTTTTGAGTGAATGTAGGATCTGAACCGGGTTGACCGGTTTTATCAGGTAATCGGTGATCTGTGCGCCGATTGCCTCTTCCATAATGTTCTCCGCCTCGTTTTTGGTGATCATCACCACAGGTATGTTATTATCTACCTGCTTGATGCGGGATAGGGTCTCCAAACCAGTTAATCCTGGCATGCTCTCATCCAAGAACACCACATCAAAGGCTTCTTCTTGGCACTTTTCTAAAGCATCATGGCCGTTGGTGACTGGGGTTACATGGTAGCCTTTTTTCTCTAAAAAAAGGATTTGTGCCTTCAGATGATCGATTTCATCATCGGCCCAAAGTATTCTTACATTATTCGACATAAAATAATGGGGATTTAACAAGTTTGTTGGTCAGTTGACCTTGCAGCGAAATTAAGCTTTTCGATAGACTTTATTTATTGTCCAGCAACCTCTATCAAACGATATGCATGTACAAAAGCGTATTGCCGAAGTGTTTTATTTAGTTAAACTACACCACCTGCTCT
>JAHDGT010000288.1 GCA_020631675.1 Bacteroidota bacterium | reverse complement strand
CCCCATCTATCCCATTTTATACCACTGCTATCCCTTGCGCGCGGAAGGCTCATACGTCTAGCTTCATCCTTCATGCAGGACACAGGAATCAATGAAAAATAAAAAAGTTGCCATCATAGGGTCAGGTGGGCGAGAACACGCCATCGCCTGGAAATTCGCCTCAAGCATCGGGGCGGAGAATGTCTACCTCCTGCCCGGAAACGGAGGCACCCATGCGTACCAAAATATCCCGATAGATATTAACGACTTCGAGGCGATTAAAACTTGCTGTGAAGCCAATGGTATTGACCTCATTTTCGTAGGGCCGGAAGTGCCTTTGGTGAACGGTATCGTCAATTTTTTCAAAGGCAGTAGCATACAGGTATTCGGACCTTCTGCCGAAGCTGCGCGCCTAGAAGGTTCCAAGCGTTTTTCTAAAGATTTCATGCAGCGCTATGGCGTGGCAACAGCCCATATGTGGCAGACCAACACCTTAGCCGAAGCACGTTCGGTCATTCAAGAACAAGCAGGGAAGCTGGTCTTGAAATACGACGGTCTGGCCGCGGGTAAAGGCGTATACGTTTGTAGAAATATCGCAGAAGCCGAGCAAGCACTTGAAGAAATGTGCGAGAAATTCGGTGAGGATGCGGCCTTCTTGATGGAAGAATTACTAGAAGGACCAGAGATCAGCATCATTGGCTTTACAGATGGTAAAGACATACAGCTACTGCACCCTTCTCAAGACCACAAGCAATTATTAGAAGGGGATCAAGGACCCAATACAGGCGGTATGGGTGCATTCTGCCCTTTGCCTTTCTTTACCCCTGAAATGAGGGCAGGTGTTCATGAAGAAATAGTCGCACCTACCCTAAAAGGGATCCAAGCAGAAGGCATGGATTATAGGGGAGTGGTCTACTTTGGTCTGATTTGGACCGATAATGGCCCGAAGCTATTAGAGTACAACTGTCGTTTCGGTGATCCCGAGACAGAGGTACTGCTTCCTGCTTTGAAAAGTGACCTCTATGAACTCACTACCGCCTGTTTGAACGGAACGCTGAGCGATTTCCAATTAGAAATGGAGGAAGGCTACTTTGTAGATGTGGTATTAGCCAGTGGAGGCTACCCTAAGTCCTACCCCAAAGGCTACCCCATAAGTGGAATAGATGCCGCGGAAGCGGATGTAGATGGAGACGTGCTTGTGTTCCATGCGGGAACTAAGCGAGATGAAGCAGGGGTATTGGTCACCAATGGCGGACGGGTATTGAACGTGGTCGGGCATGCGAACACTTTGGAAGCTGCCATAGCAAAAGCCTATGCAGGTGTAGATAAGATTCACTTCACGGATAGTTACCATCGTAAAGACATTGGGCAAAGATCGCAGGAGCTATGAAAAAACGCATCGCCATATTCATTAGCGGTACAGGCAGTAATATGCTGGCTATTCTGGATCGTGTTCAAGCGGAAAATGGCTTATTGAACAAGCTGTGCGAAGTAGTCTTCGTCTTTTCAAATGAACCCAATGCGAAAGGACTGCTTTCAGCGCAAAACAGAGGTATTCCTACTAAGGTGATTCCCTCTAAAGGCAGAAAGCGAGAAAGCTTTGACTCGGATATTGTAGCGCTTTTAGCTCTTTACCAATTAGACTACTTGGTTTTCGCAGGCTATATGCGCATCGCTTCGAAGATTTTAGTAGACGCCTATCCCCAAAGGATCATCAACATTCACCCAGCGGATACGGATGAATTCAAGGGTTTAGGTGCTTATGAGTGGACTTGGGAGCAAAGAAAAACAGCGACTAAAATAACGGTCCATTATGTGGATACAGGGGTAGACACGGGGAAAGTGATCGCTAAGGCGGATGTGGATCTTAGTGGCTGCTCCAATTTAGCAGAAGTAAAACAAAGAGGACTGGCTGTAGAACATCAATTCTATAGCCAGTGCCTAGAGCGCGTTTTCAAAAATGATGAATGAAGATCGGAGCGATTTTCATTTAATGTTCATCCTATGCGCGAGGGATAGTAGTGGAAATGAGCCGGCTGGACGCGCCCTGAGGGGCGGCTTAAAAAGGCGGCCCAGAGGTAGCCATTTTTAAGCCTGCCCCGAAGCAGCGGACAGACGGGGAATTGCAACGGATAGCCCGGTGACCTGCCACAGGCGGGCACGCGCCCAAGTTAAAAATATAAACAAGCAGATCATGTGTGGTATAGTTGGATTTTTTACATCGAAAGGAGAGCCTGTTGTTCGCGATATCGTGAGCGGCTTGACGGCTTTGCAACATCGTGGACAAGATGCTGCGGGTATCGTTACTTTTGAGGACACCTTTCACATTAAGAAGGGCTTGGGCTTGGTGAATGGGGTGTTCAAAAAGAAGCACATCAATCGCTTGAAAGGCAATATCGGTATCGGTCATGTGCGCTATACCACACAGGGGAGTGGGGATGCGGTGAACGCGCAGCCTTTTTTCGCGAATTACCCATTCGGATTGGCAATGGTACACAATGGAAACGTGACCAATTTCCACGAACTGCGCACGAGTTTATATGATGACTATCACATACTGCCTGATACTTCAAATGATTTAGAGTTGATCCTCTACACTTTCGCGAGTGAATTGCGTAAACATGATCTGAAAGAATTTAGAGTCAGTGATATTTTTGATAGTGTGAAGGCCACACAGCAAAAAGTCAAGGGGGCTTATTCTACGATCACGGTGATCGCCAATAAGGGTTTATTGGTTTTTACGGATTCACATGGGATCAGACCCGTGGTAATGGGGCGCAAGACCGATGAGCAAACAGGAGAAATGACCTATGGCTTTGCCTCGGAAAGCACTTGTTTTGATTATTTGGGCTACGAGGTCATAGATGATATTAAGCCCGGGGAGGCCGTTTTCATTGATAATAATATGACCGTGCATCGCCAAAGTTGTTATCAAGAGGAGCAGGCCTTTTGCATATTCGAACATATTTATTTTGCTAGAGAAGATTCTGTGATTCAAAAGAAGCTGGTGGCGAGCGAGCGCGTGCGCATGGGTAAAAAACTGGGCGAGCGAATTAAAGCAGCAGGCTTAACACCTGATATTGTCATTGATGTACCTTCATCGGGCTATTTCGCGGCTTCCGGTTTAGCAGAAAGTTTGGGCATTCCTTACCGTAGGGGCTTTGTGAAAAACAATCATATCGGACGTAGTTTCATCGCACCTACTCAGAAAGAGCGAGAGCGCATGGTACGCCAGAAACTGAACCCGATCGGAGATGTGATCAAGGGTAAAAAAATAGCGGTGGTAGATGACTCGATCGTGCGGGGAACCACTTCTAAACGTATTGTGAAACTATTGAGAAACGCAGGTGCCGAAGCAGTGTATTTTATTTCGGCGGCACCACCTATAAAATGGCCGTGTATCTATGGAATTGATATGGCAGTGAGTACGGAATTGATCGCTTCTAATAAAACGGTAGAGCAAATCGCTGATTTCATAGGGGCGGATGCCTTGGTATATCAAACCGTAGATGATCTAAAAGCACTCTATGCGGATTTGCCGATCTGTATGGCTTGCTTTACAGGGGACTACCCTGTAGAAGGATCTTTGGATGCACTAAAGGTAATAGAGGACGAACGGATGAAAAGCAGATGATCGAGTGAATCTATATACTATAAAAAAAAATACTGTGTCCAAAAATTTAAAATGCGTCAGAATAACGTCCATCCCTTAATTTTCGTCCTATAATTATTATATTGAGTAAAGCATTGCTTAGACACGCTCTTAAAGTCTACTGGCATACCGTATGACGGTTATACGTAAGAAAACAAAGAAAGTCTCAGACAAAGAGATCATTCGCACGATTCTTGAAACGGGTAATACTAACCTGTTCGGGATCCTGTACGATCGTTATGCCAATAAGGTATATCGGAAGTGCTTGTCGATGGTCAAAAACAGGGATGATGCGCAAGACCTGAGTCATGATATCCTGGTCAAAACCTTCTTGAATATCTCTAAATTCGAGGGGAATTCCAGTTTTTCCACTTGGGTGTATGCCATTACTTATAATCAATGTATCGACTTTTTACGGCAGAAGCAAAAAGTACGGAAGGTAAACTATGAGGAGAGTAGTGAGGTGATGGAGAAGGAAGAGGATAATGGTGTACAGGAGAAGAAGATTTTAGAGATGGAGGTCGAGCGCTTACAAGAGTTGCTCTTTGAAGTATCACCAGAAGACCGTGCCATTTTACTGATGAAGTATAAGGAGGAAATGAGCGTTGAGGATATTCAGGGAGTCTTAAGCCTGAGTTCTAGTGCGGTAAAGATGCGACTTAAAAGAGCACGAGACCGCCTGCGCAAACAGTACCTTAAAAAGTATGGTGCTTTCAAACAACATGATGAGCAATTTTAGTTCATCACAAAGAAGGACTATTGTTTAAGCTCTTCTAAGCAAGTCAACCCCTTCGCTGATTCAAACAGAACTGGATCATGAATGAAGAAAATAAATTCAACGCTTTCAAGCGGATCTTCGAAGGTGAAAACCTTCCCGAAGAACATAAAGAGCAAGTCATGCAACAGATTGACACGCTCAAGTTCATCATGGACGTGGCTGACATCTTTACCATTAAACAGGTGAAGGCGAACAGTCAGTTATGCGAAGCCCTGCTTAATAATGAACAAGAAGACCATAATTCATCTGAAGATGTTGATTGACAGCAGTCGTTCAGTTATAATCTAGGTTTTTCGCTTCATTGATCGAAAAATGCATAGTTTCATTTCGATTCCCATTCTATATAGTATCCTTAATTTTCTCTTTGACTTAACAAACAAGCTCTGGTAAATGATTCAGAACAATACCGTTAATAAAGCAACCGAACAGATCACCGATTTCGGTGATCTGTTTATGTCGTCTTTAAAGACCTTTACAGATCAAATTGCCGCAGCCCTTCCTGGGGTCGTCAAGGCGCTAGCGATTTTGATCATAGGCTGGTTGATCGCTAAGTTTATAGGGTTTGTTTTCGCACGTTTTCTAAAGCTGGTCAAATTTGATGAGGCGGCGGATCGCTTTAGTGTTTCGAACTTGCTCGAAAGAGCCAATTTGGAAATGCGCCCCAGTCAGTTGGTGTCCAAATTCGTTTATTGGACGCTCATGCTCTTGGTCATTATTATGACCACTGACTCCTTGGGTTGGACGATCGTTTCTCAGCAGATCAGCGAGCTGATCGGCTTCATTCCGAAGTTGTTCAGCGGTATAATAATTTTTGTCATAGGACTGTACATCGCAAGTTTCCTTAGAGACCTTATTCGTGCTGCGACCAGCTCACTAGGTGGTGGAATGGGACGTATGATAGGTGGCTTCGTATTCTACTTTATCATGATCACTGTGACGCTTACCGTAATGAAGCAGATCGGTATATATAGTGAGCTGTTCATTTATATCATGCTTATGGTGATCGGAGCTACATTATTGGCTGCGGGTATTTCATATGGCATTGCCTCAGTAGGAGTGATGAGTAATATGCTAGGGTCTTTTCTAGGAAGGAAAACCTTTAAAATTGGTCAATACATTATGCTTGACGACTTAAACGGCGAAATCATTGACATTACGAATGTCTCCGTGATCCTTCGTACAGATGATGGAGATAAAATCGTTATTCCGACAAAAAAGTTAATTGATCGGGAGGTACGGATAAAAGGATGATACTCAGAGTTAAACAACCTCATTATCTATCAAAAAAGGGCAATCTTTAGATTGCCCTTTTTTATTTACGCTTTGATAGTAAAGCGCGTTTGTTTTAGTGCAATTTAAGTACTAAGAATACCGTAAAATCTTTACAGAAAGTCATTTTTCTGTTTTTTTCAAAAATCTTTTTTCTTGACTAGTTTATTTTTGTTAACTGTATGATAATTAAATATTTAGAGTTGGTTTGTTGGAAAAATAATAGTCGATTTATTGTTATTTGTATATATCGTCAGTTTTTTCTGACATGATTTTTGATTGTATTCAGTGTCAATATTTTTTAAGGCAAATTACCCCTTCTCTTTCCCTTCCAATTCATCTTTCCTGCCTACTGATTTTTTTGGGGTAAACTTGCCTAGTTATATTTATTGCTACAGAAACATATGAGACGGTTTATTACTCTTATCACCCTTTTGTTGGTGACAGGGTCAGCCTTGAATGCGCAAACGCAGATTGGCTGCCCGCCCGACGTTAAAATGTACGATCTCCGGGGGATCACACAGTTCGCACAGACCGATTCCCTCGTGATCTGCGGTGCGCCGGACACCCTGGCGTTCTTACTCTTCAACACCGCGCCGG
>JAHDGT010000287.1 GCA_020631675.1 Bacteroidota bacterium | reverse complement strand
ACGCCCCATTAAGCTTGTGAAACCACAGCTTAATGGGGCGTTTTTTACGTAGGGATGCGCCCAAAATAGAAATCGTATTGTGTCGAAAATGTGGCGAATCGCGTTGAATGAATGATGAAGTATAAATGATTAAATACTATCTTAAACCATGCCTTTAAAAGGCACTCTAAATCAATAGAAGTTATATGGGGAAAACCTTGCGATTTCTACAGCATATTCTCTGATCAAATTATTGCACGATGACACACCGACTTTTCAGTTCCAGCTCAGGTTCAAGGATATTAATGGTTTTATTGGCTGTATTTATGGCATTTTCTAGTAGTGCCTGTAAACGTAGTCAGAAAGCCTTGTATTCCGGTGATTATGATGAGACCATTGCGATAACGGTCAATAAGCTTCGAAAAAACAAAACGAAGGTAAAGTACATCACTCAGTTAGAAGAGGCGTATAAGAAAGCGAATGACCGCGATCTATCCAGCATCACTCGTTTGAAAAAAGAAGGCAACCCGGCCAATTGGTTGAGAGTGTTCGAATTGTATAATAATATTGATCAGCGTCAGAACCTGGTGCGCCCACTTTTACCACTTTATGGAGATGGTTATGAGGCGGATTTCGATATGACCAATTTTGATGATGATGCTTTGGCGGCTAAAACCAAAGCGGCGGAATACCTTTATGCCAGTGGTTCTAAAATGTTATCGACAGGTAGTAAATATGATGCAAGGGAAGCGCATGAGAAATTTCTGACGATTACTAAGCTATACCCTAATTTTAAGGATACGGCAACGAAGATCAGAGAGGCGAAGATGAAGGGCACCAATCACGTTTTGGTATCTATGGAGAATAGAGCGGCGGTACTACCTAAAGAATTCGCGGCCGAGATGATGCGTTTGGATCTGAATAGTTTGAATGAGCGTTGGGTGACTTACCACAATAAGGCACAGGTGAATGTGAAGTATGATTACGACATCAAAATAGACTTGAATGTTGTTGATGTAACACCTGAGGCACTCAAAGAAGACCACCACGCCTATGAAGAAGAGATCGTTGATGGCTGGATGTATGCGGAGGACAGTAAAGGCAACTATTTAAAAGATAGTTTAGGCAATAAGATCAAAGTGGATAAGTTCGTGAAAGTGACTTGTGATGTTCGCGATTTCAAAATGAGCAAAGCTGCGAGAGTTGCTGGGAAAGTTTACTACCGCGATCGTAGAACGGGTCAGAACGTAGGTACCTACCCAGTAGGAGCGGATGCGGTTTTCGAACACCGCTATGTAACCGCACAAGGAGACAGCAGAGCTATGGATGAAAAATGGGTGAAACTGGTTAGAGATTCCCGCCCACGCCCATTCCCGAATGATCTGGAGATGATCATGATCGCGAGTGATGATATGAAGGCATCGCTACACAGGGCACTCAGAGACCATCGTTCCGTAGTGAATAGGTAAGTAGACAGTATAAGAGAAAAAGCCCCGGTGGTAAATAAATACCAGCGGGGCTTTTGTGTTTTTTGCTGTTAGCGATTTAAGTATTCGGACAAGATTAGGAACATAATGCTTCAGCGCCAGCACGAAGTCTCGAGTCTCGAGTCTCAAATCTCATGTCTCAAGATTTAAAACCCATCATCCATCATCATGGAGTCTAACACATCCGAACCGAAGAAATCGTCATTATTCTTGAGGTGGGTGTTCAAGAAGTTTTCCATCGACTCATAAAACTCGAAGCGATTTTCTTGATTCATGAAACCATGTCCTTCATTTTCTTTGACCATGTATTCCACTTCAACACCACGGGCACGTAAAGCATTCACGATCTGATTGCTCTCATTGATGTTCACTCGTGGATCCATTGCCCCTTGTGCGACGAACAAAGGTGCTTTGATCTTATCTACGTGAAATACGGGTGAAGTGGCATGTAACTGATCTTTATCTTTTTCAGGATGCCCCACCATTTCGAACATCATATCCAACATGGGCTTCCAGTACGGTGGAATGGTCTTCATGAAGGTGAATAGATTGCTCACACCTACAAAATCCACCCCGCAAGCATAAAGGTCGGGCGTGAAAGCCAACCCTGCGAGAGTAGCATAGCCGCCATAACTACCGCCATAAATAGCAATGCGATCAGGATCCGCGATCTCTTGGTCGATCAACCACTGCACGCCATCGCTAATATCGTCTTGCATTTTCAAGCCCCATTGCTTGAAAGAGCTTTCTAAAAAGGCACGTCCATAGCCAGTACTGCCTCTGAAATTCATTTGCAATACAGCATAGCCACGGTTAGCTAAGAATTGAATTTCGGGATTGTAACCCCAAGTGTCTCTATGCCAAGGTCCACCATGCGGATTGACGATCACCGGTAGCTGGAAGGCTTCCGCACCTTTAGGTACGGTTAAATAGCCATGTATGGTCATACCGTCTCTACTGCTGTAGCTGATCGGCTTCATTTCAGCTAATTGCTCTTCTTTCAACCACGGGGTCGCGTCCCCTAAGAAGGTCAAGGTTTTAGTATCAATATCGTAGAGATAGTACTTACCTGAACAGCGGTCGCTACTAGCCGTGACCAATAAGCGTTTCTCAGCACGATCTCTTTCAGAGATGATGATCTGGTATTGATGACCAATAAGATCTTTCAATTCACTATAAAGTGCCTCGGCATCACTATCGAAGAAATGAACGCCCATTTTATCCGTAACAAAAGAAACAGCTTGTAAAGAACGACTGATTCTTGAGAATCCGGCTGAGCTGATATCCACTTCAGGATGTTCGTAGAGTACTTCTACCTCTTGCTTACTTTCCAGATCAAATAGGACCAATGCGCCTTTATCTCTTGCGATATTAGAAGCAGCATACAATTGCTTACCATCCGCTGAGAATTGAATTGGGCTAAGGTTTTCGCGGAAATTGGTTTGTACTAAAGGCTGGAATTGTTCTTCTTCATTAAAACGATGGTAAACAACAGTATTTACGCTATCACTAGCGATAGCAATACGCAATTTGCCTTCCCAGTCCGTTTTCCAACCTATAATATTCCCAGGGTTCTCAGCGATCAGTTGACGCTCTCCTGAGATGATGTTCATGCGATACACATCAAAAAGCTGCTCGTTACGTTTGTTGGCAGTTATGATGATCTCATTCTCAAAATCAACCAAATCATCAATGATCGAAGCTCGAACATTTTTCCAAGGAGTAAGATTTACCACCTCTTTATCCGCCACACCTACACTGAAAATGTGGAAGTTTTCATCACCCGCATTATCTCGGATGAATAAAAGACGGTCGTTACTTGCCCAGAAATAACCAGATATATTACGTTCGGTTTCTTCTGTGATCCTAACGGCTTCTTCCTGACTACCAAATTCCTGAACGAAGATGTTCAGTCTGTCTTTATAGGCGGCCATGAACGAGATGTATTTTCCGTTAGGGGAAATTCGATAGGATGTTTTATCCGACAGGCGGAAAAAATCCTGTAATGGGATCTGATTCGGATTTTGATTTGAGCTTGGCTCCATAGTATAGGTCTGAAGTAGTTATAGTATTATTATCGGAAGGGTCTACTGTAAAGCGAAATGAAGTACCTCATCCATATGGCTGACATAGTGGAATTGCAATCCGGAAATATAACTCGGGTTGATCTCTTCCACATCAACCTGGTTCTGCTTACAGAGTACGATGTGTTTCAAGCCTGAACGCTTGGCAGCTAAAACTTTTTCCTTGATACCACCTACAGGAAGTACTTTACCTCTTAAAGTGATCTCTCCGGTCATAGCCGTAAAAGGCTTCACCTTTTTACCCGTGAAGGAAGAGGTCAAAGCCGTGAACATAGTGATACCAGCCGAAGGACCGTCTTTGGGAATGCTTCCCTCGGGCACATGGATGTGAATATTCGTTTTCTGAAAACGCTCACTATCTAAATGCAAATGCTTCGCTCTGGAGCGCATATAGCTGATCGCGGTCTCCGCACTCTCTTTCATCACGTCTCCTAAGTTACCCGTCAGGGTCAACTTACCCTTCCCTTCACTCAAACTGGTTTCAATGAAGAGGATATCTCCACCACTGGGCGTCCAAGCTAAACCAACGGCAACACCAGCAGGATTGGTATCTGTATAGGCATCCGGATCGTAACGTTTCTTTCCTAAGATACGCTGTACATCTTCTTTTTTCAAAGAAGGGGTATAGTCTTCTTCCATGGCAACAGATTTGGCCACAGCACGCATTAAAGCGGCTATTTTCTGATCCAATTTGCGCACACCTGATTCACGAGTGTAGTATTGGATCACTTCTTCCAATACTTTCTTCCCTATTCGCACTTGTTTGCTGTTCAAACCGTGGGCTTTCCGCTGCTTGGCGATCAAATGGCGTTTCGCGATCTCTATCTTTTCCTCAATAGAATAGCCACTGATCTCAATGATCTCCATTCGGTCGCGCAGGGCAGGGTGGAGGTTCTCTAAAGAATTCGCCGTAGCAATGAACATCACTTTACTCAGATCGTATTCTACTTCTAAGTGATTGTCATGGAAAGTATTGTTCTGCTCGGGATCTAAAACCTCTAAAAGTGCGGAGGCGGGATCACCTCTGAAGTCGGAGCTGATCTTATCCACCTCATCCAAAATGAAAACAGGATTACTGCTACCTGCCTTTTGAATAGAGCGGATCAGTCTGCCCGGTAAAGAGCCGATATATGTTCTTCTGTGCCCTCGGATCTCGCTCTCATCATGTAAGCCACCTAAAGACATGCGCACGTATTCTCTGCCCAAAGCATCCGCAATGGATCTACCTAAAGAAGTTTTACCAACGCCCGGAGGACCCACGAAACATAAAATTGGAGAACGCATGTCTCCTTTTAGTTTCAAAACAGCTAAATGTTCTAAGATGCGCTGTTTGATCTTATCTAAGCCGTAATGGTCTTTGTCCAGTATGTCAGATGCTTTTTTCAGATCAAAATGGTCGGTCGTATAATTATGCCAAGGAAGATCCAATAACAGCTCGATATAATTGAGGGTGATCGAGTAATCCGGAGCAGCAGGGTTCGTGCGCTTTAAGCGTTTGATCTCTTTGTCAAAAGCTGCCTGAGCCGCTTCCGGCCAGTTTTTGTCCAAAGCACGAGTCAATAACTCATTGAGCTCATTCTGCTCGCCATTACCGAGCTCCTCATTGATCGTTCGGAGCTGCTGCTGAAGCACATAATCCCGTTGCTGTTTATCCAGATCAACTCTGACCTTCTGTTGGATCTTTTCCTTTAACTCCAAGATCCTTATCTCCTTCGACAACTGTTTTAGAATGGCTTCCAAGCGTTCTTTGTGGTCGTCCATCTCCAAGAGGTCCTGCTTGCCCTCGATAGGCATATTCAGGTTGGAGGCGATGAAGTGGATCAAGAAGTCAGGATTATCCATATTCTTCAACACCATCGAAACCTCTTCGGGTATATTCGGAGAGATTGTTATGATGCGCATACTGAGATCCTTCATGCTGCTCACCAAAGCTTGAAACTCAATATCATCTGGTAGGACTTGTGTATGGATCGGCTTTATTTTAGCACTGATATAGGGTTTGAAACGTTCTACATCTTCCAATAAAAAGCGGTCTATACCTTTTAGGATCGCCGTCGTGCTACCATCTGGCATTTCAATGGTCTTCATCACCTTAGCAACGGTGCCCATCGTAAAAAGGTCTTCCAATTTAGGGTGTTCGATGATCTCGTCTCTTTGAGAGATCATCCCTAGAAAACGCCCAGATTTTTCTGCTGCTTCTAATGCCAGCAAGCTACTCTCTCTACCCACGCTGATCGGCACGATCACATTCGGGAAAAGTATCGTATTGCGAAGCGGAATGATCGGAAGTAAATCTCCATAAAATTCATCAATTTCTGTATCCACTACATCATCTACAGATAAAATGGGCATGAAATCCATATCATCATTTAACAAAGAGGAGGATAATAATTCTTCAATCGAATTTTTAGAATTCGGCATGTATGGGCGTTGAGAAATCGTTTTGAAATAACACCAGTTGTTATGGACAATTTGTTAAATGACCACAAGCAGCAAAATTAAGTATTCCTACGTTCTTAGAACACTTTTGAACCATCTTTAACGTGAAATGTATCTTTATTTTACTAGGCTGCGTGCCCGCAATAAAAGCTTGCGTTATTCCATTTAGCTAATGTTTTCTGAAACGGAACAAGTAAAGACGTTGCATGCAACGTCTCTACTGACAAATTATGCCTTTAAACAAAAACGCAAGCTTTCACTGCGGTCACCGGGCTATCCGTTCAAATTCAGCCGCTGCCTGC
>JAHDGT010000286.1 GCA_020631675.1 Bacteroidota bacterium | reverse complement strand
GCTGGCAGGCATAAAAATGGCTACCTCTGGGCCGCCTTTTTATGCCGCCGCTCAGGGCGCGTCCAACAGGCTCATTTCCACTACTATCCCTCGCGCGCTGGGCGAGGCTAATGTATTACGATCAAATGAACAAATTCACAGCCTTAGCCGGTAAAAAAATATTGCTTGGTGTCTGTGGCAGTATAGCCGCCTATAAGTCGGCACTCTTGGTACGCTTACTCATCAAAGCAGGTGCCGAAGTACGGGTCATCATGACAGAAGCCGCACCAGCATTCATTACGCCTCTCACCCTTTCCACCCTATCAAAAAACGAAGTGATCACCCGCTTCTACAATAGCGATACGCAGCTTTGGAACAATCATGTGGATCTTGGCTTGTGGGCGGATCTATTCGTGATCGCACCAGCCTCGGGCAGCGTGATCGCTCGCTTGGCTAACGGCATTTGTAATGATGTACTCGGGGCTACTTACTTATCCGCCCGTTGCCCCGTATTCATAGCCCCTGCCATGGATGTGGATATGTGGAAGCATGTTTCCACCCAACGCAATGTGCGCCTATTGGCCAAAGAAGCACAGGACACCATCATACCCGTAGGAACAGGAGAATTGGCCAGTGGCTTAATAGGAGAGGGGCGCATGGCAGAACCAGAAGACATTTGTGCTTTCCTGAACAGCGCTTTAACTAATGATACCTCCTCCCTTCCCTTAAAAGGAAAGAAAGTACTGATCACAGCAGGACCAACTCGCGAAGCTTTAGATCCAGTGCGCTTCATCAGCAATAGAAGCAGTGGTAAAATGGGCATCGCCCTTGCTGAAGAAGCCCATACCCTAGGAGCTGAAGTGGTACTGGTTTTGGGTCCTACATCCCACAGACCTGAACATGCCGCCATACAAGTTGTTCCCGTAGAGAGTGCGCAAGACATGTACGAAGCCTGCATCCAGCATTGGCCCGATTCGGATGTCATGATCGGCGCAGCGGCGGTAGCAGATTATACACCGGCTCAGGTAAGCGATAAAAAAATCAAGAAGAAAGAGGATGATATGAGCATCGCCCTTGCCCGAACAGCTGATATAATCGCCAGCCTAGGGAAAACAAAAGCAGCGCATCAAATGCTCATCGGTTTCGCACTGGAAACCAATGACGAGCTTAAAAACGCGGCCAGTAAGTTAAAGCGTAAAAACTTAGACCTCATCGTCCTGAACTCCCTGAAAGATGCAGGTGCTGGCTTCCAACACGATACCAACAAGATCACAATTCTTGATAAGAACAATAAGCAACAAGGATTCCCGTTAAAAAGCAAGCGAGAATTGGCAACAGATATATGGCAGTATGCCTTATCTTTACAGTGAGCTGGTTTGTAGTATTATTACAAAGCTCCATTTTAGATGAATAATCCGACGATGATGAATAAATCCATACTTGCACTCTTCCTACTTTTCTTAATAGGTGGTAAAGCGATCGCACAAGAGCTGAACGCGACCGTGGTCGTACAAACACCTCAGCTGCGTTTGGCCGATCCTAAGATGTTCAAAACACTGGAAACGGATCTTACCGAGTTCATGAACAGTCGTAAATGGACAGAGGATGTCTACAAGATCGACGAGCGGATTGATTGCAGCTTCTTGATCAGTGTGCTATCTGAAGAGTCGGCAACCTCTTTCACCGCTTCCATAACGGTTCAAGCAGATCGCCCGGTTTTAAATTCTTCTTATAAGTCGGTGATTCTGAATCACCAAGATAAGGATGTGAAATTCCAATACGCGGAATACGAGCCTTTAGAATATAACGACAATTCTTATGAGAGCGAATTGACCTCTCTAATGGCTTACTATGCCTATGTGATCATCGGTTTAGATAATGACAGCTTTTCACCCAATGCAGGTGATGTGGCCTTCTCTAGAGCTCAAAATGTAGTACAGAATGCCCGCCAATCAAAAAGTAAAGGCTGGCAAGCTTTTGATGGCACCCGTAACCGTTATTGGTTGATCGATAACTTATTGAACAAGCGTTTTAAAGAGCTACGCCAAAGCTTTTATACTTACCACCGTCAAGGCTTAGACAAAATGTATGATGATCCAGCCAAAGCGCGTCAAGGTGTGAACCAAGCACTAGGCTTGATGAAGAAAGTGCAAAAGGATATGCCTAATGCGATGGCAACGGTCGTTTTCTTAAATGCGAAGCGTGATGAGGTGATCGGCATATTCAAACACAGTCAAATACCGCCAAGTGAGCGAAATACAGCCTATAATACTATGGTTACTTTGGATCCAGCGAATCTGCAAAAATATTCAGACATGAAAGGACAAGCAGGTGTGGGTGGTAAAAGTTTAAAAGAGCTTGGCTTGGGTAAAGGTGCTCCTATGCAAACACCACGTTCTACACCTACTAAACGATAGTTGTTGAACTATCTTTAGATATCAAAACAAAAAGGGAGGCTATATAGCCTCCCTTTTTGTTTAATTACTTACTTGTCTACACGACTCTTTGGTTGATTATTTTGATTGGAGTGTGGTCGTTTTCTACGCTTCTTTCTACGCCAATTTGGTTTTTTGTTTTTAGAAGGAGAGGAAGAGGTCTGCGTATTTGTAGATTCAGACACTTCGGATCTATTGTTAGCAGCTTTGGTGGTAGTATTCTTCTTTCTACGGTGATTTTTCTTTGGTTTGTTGCTGTTGTTCCTGTGGGACTTGGAAGGCTTACTATAATTAGCCATTTCTTCTTCCGCCCCCTCATCAACAAAAGGATGATCGCTAACAACGGGAATACGCTGTTTAATAAGTCGTTGTATGTCTCTTAAATACGGACGTTCTTCAATTTCACAGAAAGAAATCGCTTCTCCACTAGCGCTGGCTCGCCCCGTTCTTCCTATCCTATGAACATAGGTTTCTGGTATATTGGGTAAGTCGTAATTGACAACATGAGACAGCTCATCCACATCAATACCTCTTGCCGCAATATCTGTTGCTACTAATACTTTAGTGCTACCAGCCTTAAAGTTACTCAAGGCACGCTGTCTGGCATTTTGAGATTTATTGCCGTGTATGGCTTCTGCCACGATATCAGCTCGTCCTAATAAGCGTACTATTTTATTCGCACCGTGTTTGGTTCGCGAAAAGACCAGTACCGAATCCATTACATTTGTTTCTAACAAATGAATCAGTAATTTGATTTTTTGTTTTTTCGGAACAAAGTAAATTTGTTGGCTTACACGTTCAGCTGTTTTTTGCTCTGGCTTAATCGTTATTTTTTCGGGATTACCTAAAATTCTCTTCGAAAGATTAACAATTTCAGGAGGCATGGTAGCCGAAAAAAAGAGAGATTGCCGATCTTCGGGCAGCTTCGCTACGATTTTCTTGATATCATGTATGAAGCCCATGTCAAGCATGTGATCCGCTTCATCTAAAACAGAGTAGGCAACATTTGATAAATTGATATACCCTTGCCCGATTAAATCTAATAGTCGGCCAGGTGTCGCGATCAATATGTCCACGCCTTTCTTGAGCGCACTTACCTGAGCACCTTGTTTAACACCACCATAAATCACGGTATTGCGTATGCCAGTGAACCTTGAGTAGGCAGTGATGTTTTCTCCGATCTGGATCGCTAACTCTCTAGTGGGCGTTACAATGAGTGCCTTGATCTTGCGTCTACCTTTATGACCATCGAAATGATTTTCATAAATAGATTGGATGATAGGTATGGAAAAAGCAGCTGTTTTTCCTGTACCGGTTTGGGCACAAGCCAGTAGATCCTTACCGCTAAGCAGTATTGGAATAGCTTGTTCTTGTATAGGTGTCGGATGTTCGTACCCTTCGGCCTGAATGGCTTTCAGAATCGGCTCAATAACTCCTAAGTCTTTGAAAATCATAAGGTGGCTTTATATAAAACGACCAAAGGTAAACCTTAAATTGCTCTAAATATGAAAAAAATGAAAGTTCTGATGGTTTGCTTAGGGAATATCTGTAGATCTCCTTTAGCTGAAGGCATTTTAAAACATAAAGTAGCATCAAGGGGTTTGGATTGGGAAGTCGATTCTGCTGGAACAGGGAGCTGGCATGTAGGTAACCCGCCTGATGAACGCTCTATCGCTGTAGCGAAGAAATATGGTATAGATATAAGTTCACAAAGAGCCAGACAGTTCCGTTCAGAAGATTTAAATCACTTTGATCTAGTATTTGCTATGGATGCCTCAAATTATAATAATATCAAAAAGCATGCGACAGATTCGGATCAGCTGAATAAGTTGGATTTGATTTTGAATGAATCCTATCCCGGACAAAATAGAACAGTTCCTGACCCTTATTGGAACGATAATGGGTTTGAAGGGGTTTACGAACTATTAGATCATGCTTGTGAAGCTTTATTGGACCGTTTGCTAAGTGCTTGAGTGTATAAAACTAAGCTTATAGCAAATCACTATATTGGTTGTAAAAGTACATAAGCCTATAAATTAGAGGAGTTTAAAGTGACTGTTATATTTGCGGTCGGAAAAATAGAAATAAGATGAAACCCAGCATACCAAAAGGAACAAGAGACTTCGGACCAGAACAAGTGTTGCGACGTAACTTCATTACGGATACCATAAAGCGAGTGTACCAACAGTTTGGCTACCAACCTCTAGAAACACCTGCTATGGAGAATTTGAGTACGCTGACCGGAAAGTACGGAGAGGAAGGCGATCAATTGCTTTTCCGAGTAATGAACCAAGGACAAAAGGTTAAAAAGGCGGACATTAAAGCTTTAGAAGAAGGGCGTTTAGGTTCATTTGTAAGTTCTTTGGCTGATAGAGGCCTTCGCTATGACCTGACCATTCCTTTTGCGCGTTATGTGGCCATGAATAGGGGAACGCTAACTTTTCCTTTTAAACGGTATCAGATTCAAGCAGTTTGGCGAGGTGACCGCCCCCAAAAAGGGAGATACCGAGAGTTTTATCAATGTGATGCCGACGTGGTAGGTTCTAACTCTTTGATCAATGAGGCAGAGCTGATTCAGATTTTTGATCGTGTTTTCGCTGATCTAGGCTTAGAAGTGACCATTAAGGTGAATAACAGAAAAATCTTAGCGGGTCTTGCGGAGATTGTTGGCTTGAGTGATCGATTTATAGATATCACTATAGCCATAGATAAGCTGGATAAAGTAGGAATCGAAGGCGTTAAAAAAGAGCTGCAACAACGGGCTTTAGCCGAGGAGGCAATTGCTGATATTATTGACTTTTTAGTAGTTGTAGATGCGGGGTCTATTGATGAAGCGATCTTGGCATTAGAAGACCGTATGTGTAACTCAGAAATAGGACAAAAGGGAATAGATGAACTGAAACAACTGGCTGGTTATTTGAAAAAAATTGATTTGACCAATAAAATTGAATTGGATGTTACACTTGCCCGTGGATTGAATTACTATACAGGCTGTATTTTTGAAGTAGTATCCAATCAAGTGAAAATGGGTAGTATTGGTGGTGGAGGCCGATATGATGATCTGACGGGCACTTTTGGCTTACCGAATGTTTCTGGTGTGGGGATTAGTTTTGGCTTAGATCGTATCTATGATTGTATGGATGAACTCAAAGCTTTCGATGATATAAGCACCAGTCTAACAAAAGCGCTATTCGTGAATTTTGATGATGACTCAGCGGCATATGCATTCGAGTTATTACAGACCCTCAGAAAGAATAATATAGCTGCTGAAATCTACCCGGATAATGCGAAGCTGAAAAAGCAAATGAAATACGCGAATGCGAAGAATATCCCCTTCGTATTGTTTACCGGAGATACAGAACGCACATCTAATACGGTAACCGTGAAAGACATGAACACAGGAGAACAATCCACTTTAGCTAAAGCGGAGATCGCTTCATTTTTCACATAAATTGCTGATTTACCGAACTTAATCTTCTTTTTAGCCGTTATTTACTTGCACTTGTTCTTATGTTTTACTATAATGTACGGATTCGTGTTAGTTTTTTCACTTAAACCTAAGCATAATGGCTATTAAAAGATTTAAACCTAAAAATATTGAAGATTACATAGAGTTAAAGCCGGGCATCTATGCACGTAAAGACAGAACAAAAGATGTTGTGAAGTTAACCAAGAAGAATACCTATTACACTTCCACATTGAAAGAAGGTAAGAAGTAGCCTTTGATTAGGATATAGTTTTCTGATGATCGTCAATCTTCGGATAACACTAATAAAAACAAAAAGGCGATGGATTCAATCCATCGCCTTTTTGTTTTTATTGTAACTATTTAGGTTAGGGCTTTTGAGATGAAAAATCAAGCTTTTTGGTCTTAGACGAAGCTCTTCTTGAA
>JAHDGT010000285.1:4202-6308 GCA_020631675.1 Bacteroidota bacterium | reverse complement strand
CCCGACCAATATGATTCCGGGTAATACAGAAATTGTCAGCCAGCCAGCTGGCGCCGGTGATAATGGAGCGGCTGTTGAAGCTCCTTTTCTTGGTTTGGGCGCAGATGGTACTTTATATACATTCGATTTATCCACATTACCTCCTGGTGCTATTGTAACGGGCTATGACGTAAGCACTACTATTCTTTCTAATGCAGAAGGTTGTGTAGGTGAGATCTGTGTTATTCCTGGTTTTGGTGGTGGCTGTACGCTTTCAACCCCTTGTTTCTGTACGAATGTGAATTGTCGTGGTGACCTTTATATGAACATAATAGGACCAGGCTTCTTAACCAATAATCATTATGAGTTTGGTGATTGCCCCGGCCCTTGTGATATTGACAGTGATAACCCACCAGATGGCATCACGGATACGCATGATTTCAATGAAACACAGGTAGGTAATATTGGCGTTGGTACTGCATCTGCTTCAGGTTTTTGGTATGTCTTTGTTGCTGACGATGATGACGATGCTTTACTTTTCGATAATGATGCGGATGTACAATCTAATGTAGTCCTCACAGTAGAATATGAATACCCAGCTACAGTAAATCAGCCTTATGAATTAGCCGCTCCTGTAGTGGTTTATCCAGTACCAACTTTAGGTACTGACTTCACAGTTACCGACTTGGTTTGTGATCCTTTCGTTGAAGCTTCTGCTGCTTGTACGGCTACATTGACCATTGAATATTCTGATGATGGTGGTACGACTTGGACCACTACTGCTCCAGAAGGTTCTCCAAGTAGTACGGATGTTTACGACTACCGTGTTTATGTAACGGGTGTAACTGATCCTGATGCATGTGCTGCTACGGGTCAGATCACTACAGACCCATTAGACTGCTGTGGTATTTTAACTGTTGACTTGGATTATTCTACTATTCTTTGTGATGGGGCTGATGCGAACTTAACGGCTGATGTGATCATCACAGGTGCGGGTACGGATCTTTCCATCGATGTGAATGGCACACAAACTACTGGCTTAAGTGCGGGTACACATACCATCACCATGCCAGCGAACACAGCGGTTGCAATTGACGTATTCGATGCACAAGTAAGTACTACAGCTACGGCAGATTGTGGTGAAATCATTAACCTGACCGCTGCGCAAACTGCTTGTCCGGGACCCAATGCGGGTACTTGTGATCTACGCGAAACAAGAGTAGACTACAGCACGATTGCTTGTGTGGGAACTGATATTTCTTTTGATCTTCAGATCGCTGGTCCTGGTGGCTCCGGTTTGAATTATGAAGTAGAAATCAATGGTACAGTGATGACGGACCCGGGTGATAGTGATATGATTTTCGCTGCGGGTACGCATAGTTTCACCATTACGCCTTCGCCAGATATCGTAGTAATCGTTCGCGATCTCGACTTTATCACTGCGGGTTGTGAGAAGACCATTACTGTTCCGGGTAACCTATTAGCTTGTCCGGACCCAACAGGTCCTGAGTGTAACCTAAGCATTCAATTAGACCACAGCACTTTAGTTTGTAATGCAGATGGTACGATCACTGGTGATTTGATCGTTAATCGTGAGTCTGCTATTTCTCCAGGTTTACCAAGTGGCTCTGGTGATTATGAGATTTTAGTGAATGGTGTTCCAGATTTCGCTAGTCCTGTTACCGTTGTAGGTACTACTGGTACTTTCCCGATCACCCTTCCTCAAGGTGCTGCGACTTCCATCACGGCTTCTGACAACAACTTCATCGCGACACCTTGTAATAGTAATCAGATCGACTTGACCGCTGGTCAGTTGACTTGTAATGATGGACCGGGTAACCCACCAGAAGGTGGTATTTGCGATTTCACTACGCAGTTGGATTACAGTACCTTGGTTTGTAATGGCGACGGTACGATCAGTGCCGATCTGATCATTACTCGCGAAGGCGAAACAGGCTCTGGTGTGTACACCATCCAAGTAACGGGTCAGCCTGATATCGTGGGTTCTGCTGATGGTACAATAGCCATCACTATGACCGAGAACGTGACCAATACGATCAGCGTATTTGATCAGAACTTTATCGCTACGCCTTGTGTAGCTGTTCCTGATATTGTTGTTGATGGTAG
>JAHDGT010000285.1:0-4102 GCA_020631675.1 Bacteroidota bacterium | reverse complement strand
TTCTTCCCGATCCTATTGACGGAAGCGGCAGCGAACACCATTACGGTAACAGATGTGAACCATGTGGCTACGCCTTGTACATTCACAACAGACATGAGTGCTGCTCAATTGGCTTGTGATGATGGTCCGGGTAACCCACCAGTTGCCGGTGATTGTGCGACCAGCTATGTGATCAGCGAGCCGAACTGTGTTTACACTACTGTTCCTTTGACCTACGAATTGGTCATTACTGCGGATGCGGATGCGCAAATGGGCTTAGAAGTTGATGATGCGGGTACTGCCGTAGGCGGTAGCGGTGTTGTGATCATCCCACCGGGTGGTACACATATGTACACCTTCAATTCTGGCGATGTATATGACATCACGATCACGAACTTGAACTTCTTACAGACGCCATGTACGCCGGTAGAAACAGATATCCATTACTGTTGTGTGGCAGAAGCTGGCTTCGTCGTTACGAGTCCGATCTGTCCGGAAGATGATTTAGAGATCTCTATTGGTCAGGTTCAGGTATTCAACCTGTATACAACAGACTTATTGATCACTGACGCAGCGGGTGTTATCTTGGATATCTTACCTGCTACACCAACCTCTTCTCCTACTATGCCTACGATCGGCGGTGCTACAGTTGCTCCGATCCCATATACTTACTGGGCTGGTTTATTAGGTACAGGGCAGACGTACTACTTCTACTCTTATAATGAGTTGACCGTTAAGCAGCCTGTTCCTGATGCGGCAATTGGTGTGAACGTGGCAGATATCGGTACTGGTGGAGCAGCTGGCGATGATGTATGCTTCGATTTATCAGCAGTAGAAGATTTCTTCGTTCCTGATCCGTTCCCAGTGATCGGTATGGGACCGAATGCGGATGAAGGGGTAACAGGTGGCACTGGACCATTCGGATACAACGTACACGAATTCGGCATCACGGGTGGTACACCTCCTTACAGCTACGAATGGGATGAAACAGGTTATGTGCGTCATGCCGTAACAGGTGAAGGTGAAGTACGCGTATTATATGCGGATGATGCCGAGTGGAGCGTAACCATTACTGATGCGAATGGCTGTTCTTCTGAGACATTAGTAGCTAGCAACGATGGTGATTCAGGTTCTGGTGTAGACTTTATCGTAGATATCGAATCCTATGACATCACGGGTGATAATCCATTCACGCCTGCTGGCGAAGGAGAAATAAGCATTGTGGTTACTGGTGGTGACTGTGGCGGTGCTTACACTTATGACTGGTCTGGCCCTGGTGGTTATACCTCTAGCGGTTCGCCTACGATTTCTGATCTGCACGGCGGTTGGTACTCTGTAGTAGTTACATGTGGCGATCAAACTACAGAAGGTTGGTACTGGGTGCCAAATGAAATACCAGGCACGCGCTCTAAAACTATGGAAACAGCTCTTTCCGCTTCACCGAATCCATTCCAAACCGAAACGAACATCAGTTTCAGCTTGGGTACGGATAGCGATGCACAATTGGCGATCTACAATGTAAGTGGCCAAAAAGTAGCAGATCTGTTCAATGGAGCAATGGAAGCAGGAGTTGCTTACCAAACTAATTTCAATGCGGGTCCATTAGCTAATGGCATCTACTTTGTTAAGCTGACCAGTGCGGAAGGCGAGCAAATCGAGAAATTGGTTTTAACCAAGTAAGCTTGAAATAAAATAAGCAGTCATTCAAATCGAATGACTGCTTACTAAAAGCCCCCACTTTCCGATAATCGGAAGGTGGGGGCTTTCTTGTTTTATCATTTTTAGTAGGGCGCATGCCCGCCTGCGGCAGGTCACCGGGCTATCCGTTCCAATTCCCCCGCTGTTCGCTGCTTCGCTGGCAGGGCTAAAAATGGCTACCTCTGGGCCGCCTTTTTAGCCCGCCGCTCAGTGCGCTCCTTAGCGGGCTCATTTCCACTCCTATCCCTTGCGCGCCGATGGGCAAATGTCTTACATCAAGATGCCATTTTTGGCTTCTACTATTTCTTGAATCTTTTTGTACAAATTATTTATCTCAGTTTCTAAGAAGAGACCCGCTTCTTCCGTTTTTGCTCTGGAGAAATCGAATGTTACCCCTGCTGTCTCAAATATTTCCTTCATAGGAACTGTGTTACCTAATTGCATTGCCTGGATGAATTGATGAATCGTTTTCTTCTTATCGGTCTTGTAGTTCTTATATATGGTCAATGCGCCCAAACTGGCGATTCCATATTCGATCATATAAAAGGGTGCTCGGAATATGAGAGGACGCTTTTGCCATGAAGTAGCATCTTTTTCCGAAATACCCAGACCTATATCATAGTCCTTAAGTAAAGACAACCAATAGGCATCTCTTTCTGGACGAGTATGGTCAGGATTCAGATAGACCCATGTTTGAAAACAATCCCATAAACCTACCATTCTGAATATTTTCAGGCAATTTTCAAGCTTCTTAAGTTTGGCTGCTAATAAGTCTATTTCTGATTCAAAGAAGATGTCCCAATACTCCATTGAAAGTAGCTCCATAGAAAGCGGGAATAACTCGTTGGCTTCTGTTTTAGGACGTTTCTGCCATAGGTGTTTTTTGTCTAAGTTGTATAAAGAGTGGAAGGCGTGTGTGCATTCATGAATGACACTGGTTATGCCTTGTATATTATTAACAGCCAGTAAATAGACAAATGGAATGCCTTTTTCAGGGAGATTAAAAGAGAACATGGCAGGGGATTTATGATCTCTAACTTCAAAGTCCAAATGCTTCTTCTCCTCCAATAGTTGAAAGAAAGATTGAAAATCAGGATGAATTTTTTTGAATAACTCGCTTGCCTTTGTTTTTAGGTCTTCAACGCTTTTGAAATAGGTACTTTCTTTGAGTGAAAACATATCTACTGTTGTGTCCCAGGGCATGATCTGCTCTAAGTCCAATTCCTGCTTTCGCATTTCGGTGAACCCTCTTTGTATTGGAATGAACACTTCTTTTATAGCGTCGCAAAAATGAGCTACATCTTCTGGGGTATAATCTGTACAGTTCTTATACTGCCAATTCCAATCTCTATAATTTGAATATGCGTCTGCTTTAGCCTGAGCTGTTCTAAGCTTGAGCAGTTCATCAAATAGATCATTGAATATGTCGGTGAACTCATCTTCTTTTTGTATGATCTGCTCATATTTACGCTTTCTCTGGTCTCTATCCTTGTCTTTTAATTTTGTCATGAAGGCTATGACGGTATATAGATCATGTCCATCAATGTGAACGGTCATTTTTGCCAGCTCATCATTGTATTCCATTATTTTTTTTGTGATCATACCGCTCAGCTGATCTTCCGTTGCATTGTTTTCGCGATCGACTTTTGCTTCCAATTGTTGCTTAAAAAGCAGGTACTCAGGTGATTTTTGAAGGAGTTCCTCTAAATAAGTGCTGGATAAGATTTTTGTTGCGGCTAACTTTTTTTGTGTTTTAAACAGCGGTAAAATATGATCTTCGATTTCTTGTTGTTTCGCTTTGACAAGATCGTCTTTCGTGTTTTGCATCGATGCGATGTAATTGCCCATATCCAAATCGGTGACCAGTATATCATATTCGTTGAGGGTATCAATGAATACTTCCAGCTTTTGAATGGTAGTGATTTTAACGTCTGCGATTTTAGAAATGGCGTCTCTTAACTTTTTCCAATCCGCCTTAAGTGAGTTGGCGTCCAAGTGCTGATAATCGAATGTATACTCCTGCATGTTTGATGGTTTTGATCGTGCGCAAATTAAACCACATTACAGTACGAAACCATAAGTTTGTTACGAATGTATACTGTTTTTGGTACATCTTATTTGATGATTCCGCACCAGGGATAGGAGCGGTATGAGGTGGTGCCCAAGGCTATTGAGCGGCGGGCTAAAAAGGCGGCCCAGAGGTAGCCATTTTTAGCCCTGCCAGCGAAAAGCCTTGGGCACTGCCGAATTTAGTGGATAGCCCGCCCATGCACGAAGCGGCTGCGGCGGGGCATTAATGTATTAAGCGACTAGGGTTCCCCGCAGGCGTTTGCGTGTATGGGGGTGCCCTATTTTTACTTGCCCTTATGCCGGCACCATAAATTCCGTATAGTCCAACCAAGCACTTGCCGTATTCTCCTCCCAC
>JAHDGT010000284.1 GCA_020631675.1 Bacteroidota bacterium | reverse complement strand
AAGCTGAAATATTCAGAATCAATGACTTAGGGGCAAGGTCGAGAAAATATCTTTAAACTACCTCTTAATACTACCAGAACATACAAAGCGCAATATAATAAACATTATCACCAATTCAGAGATATACCCACTAAACTAACACTTACGTATAAAACGCAAAGAATAATACATTAGGTCAGCATTTTGACGATTTAACACTCCTTTTGCTTTTACATTTGAATAGATTACTTTTCAATAGGGCGCATGCCCGCAATAAAAGTCTACGCAAACTAGCGGAAATATTATCGGCACATAGCACGAAAGTCTCACGTCTCTCATGTCTCAAATCTAAAAATCGCATTACTGCGGTCACCGGGCTATCCGTTAAAATTCACCGCCTGCCTGCTGCTGTTTGGCAGGCATAAAAATGGCTACCTCTGGGCCGCCTTTTTATGCCGCCAAACAGGGCGCATTCAGGCGGCTCATTACCACTGCTATCCCTTGCGCGGGGCAATTAACCAATAAATAATTTATGAAACACTATACGCTACTCCTCTCGCTAAGTGTTTTACTATTCGCCACTACAGCCTGCGATAACACCCCTGAACCCGACTTTGTCATTGCTCCGGTTTATGAAGGGGTGAAGGTGATCGAAGATCAAGTGAATGGCAGTTCGATTATTCTAGCGGGAAATTCTGATGAAAACTACATTGTTTCCTATCTCAATGAAACCAATACCGGGGAAAGCATTTCGGGCATACAGGCGGTGCAGAATGCGCTACCCGTGCTTTTCAAAGACGCCGAAGGCAATGAATGGGATTTCTTCGGAAGAGCACTGAGCGGACCAAGAGTCGGACAACAATTGACACCTACCCAATCCACCATGGGATACTGGTTTTCTTTCGGTGCCATTTACCCGGGCTGCGAAATATATGGTCAGCCTTCTGAATTTCCTACAGATGTTGATTTAAGTCCTAATGACTCTCTTTGGTCGGTCAATACACAATATGTACATGCGGGATCAGGTGCGGATGGCATTCAATGCATTGAAGATCCTACTTGTGTAATGGCGGGTGATATCCAAGTACATGCCCAGCATGATACGGAACCCTACTATTTGAAAAGAGAGGATCTGATCATCGGTTTGCGCATCGGTGATGAAATACGGGCTTACCCACACAGCATCTTGAACGTACACGAAATCGCGAATGACATTATAGGCGGAGAACCTGTCGCTATGATTTATTGCCCACTTACGGGTACGGCATCTGCTTGGGGGCGTAGTGTAGGAGATGTGGTGACCACTTATGGCGTTTCCGGATTGCTTTACAACAATAATATTCTACCCTACGATAGAGCTACTTGGACCGTCTGGTCTCAGATACTAGGCGAAGCAGTATATGGCGATCATATCGGAGAACGTCCACAACAATTCGGAATTGTTGAGACGACTTGGGCCACTTGGCAGAAAATGTATCCCGAATCGCAAGTGCTTTCTGATTCAGGAACCGGATTTCCTTGGGACTATACGGAATATCCTTACGGAGATTACAGAACAAACAACGATTATCTGCTTTTTCCGATCGCCTATGATGATACTCGCATCCCTCGTAAAGAACGAGTGCACGGTATCACAGTAGGAGATAAAGCTAAAGTCTATCGCTTTACGGATTTTAATTAATCACCTTGAACACCACATTAATATGGGCAGGCGCATCAGTGCTTGCCCATTTTTTTTGCTTTGCTAAGTCGTTGAAAATTAAGCTTGTATGATTTTCCGGTTGAAAAAAATCATTTTTTTTCAAACGAACTGTAACTATTTGCCCACCTCATTCGATTCACTAATGAATGAACACGAAAGAATATAACGCTTGTGTGGATCAATTCGCCGATCGAGTTTATCGTTTTGTGATGAAACACTGTAAAAACGAAGCCGACGCGCAAGATCTCGTCCAAAGTGCCTATGAGGTGCTCTGGAAGAAGCGAGCGGATATTCGCTTTGAAAGTGCGCGTTCATTTCTGTTTTCAGTTGCTTATCGACAAATGATCGATCAGTTCAGAAAATCGAAAAGAGTGGATCATGTGGAGGAATTCGATGAGTCCGCTCGCTTCGGTAGCCAGTCCTCTTCTGATCTGAAAGAGGTGCTGAATAAAGCTTTGAACACCTTGCCTGATATTCAAAAAAGTGTAGTGCTTTTGCGAGATTATGAAGGCTACGCCTACAAAGAGATCGCTAAAATGGTCGGACTGACCGAATCTCAGGTGAAGGTGTACATCTTCAGAGCACGAAAGAAACTACAAAGCTATTTGGTAAGCATAGACCACATCATTTAAAAAGAACGCATTGAAAATTACCCGTCATAACTATGAGCAATTCGTCATCGACTATATCGAAGGGACACTCTCTGCCGATATGCGTCAAGAGATGATTGCTTTCCTGCTACAACATCCGGACATCTCGGAAGAAGTAGAAGGCGTGATGGCAATGCCTGACCTGAACGATGAGGATGCTTCAATGCTAATGCCTGATAGTTTTAAAGCTTCGCTTAAAAAAAAGCAGTTTACCCCTTCTTCTCTATCAATTGAAGAACCAATACTGCTGGATTATGCTGAAGGTGATTTAAGCCAAGCTGAGAAGCTTCAAGTAGAATCGCAATTACAGGATTATCCTGATTTCAAGGCGAAACTACAGCAGTTCCCTAAGCTTCACTTGGAAGCCGACTTGAGAGCGCTTTACCCAGATAAGGAAAGCTTGAAGAAAAGAGCCGCGATTTTACCCTTATGGGCAAATGTGGTGATGAGGAGAAGTATGGGCATAGCGGCAATGCTCGCACTTGTGCTATACAGCTTAAACACGCCCTCATTATGGACAGACCAAGCAGGCGAAGGCCTTGCACAGCAAGGGGATTCGATAGTGGAAGAGTTTATCTCGAACCCTACTGCGATGAATACCAACAAGTTTGAGGGGAGTACAGGAGACATTTCTTCCGTACAAATTAAAAGTGCTGTAGAAGTAGGGAATACGAATACCGATGTGTTTACAGAGCTTCCACTGAAAACTAGAAGTGTACAGCTTGAAACACTGTCTTCACCAATTGCCAAATATGCCGTGAATAAAGTTCAAAATAGCGGGATGAATAATGTCGGTCGATCTGATAGACTGATACATCAAGTTAACAATGCGACTACAGTATTCACTAAGAGCAATGATGGAGCGAACCCAAGTCGAACAGCTATCAATACCGTTCCTAAAGCAAGAACCGTGGCAAGTGTTGCCACTTTAAATAAACGGGAAGCGAAACAAGTTTTAAATACAGAATCACTTGTTTTCACCGTCCACGAAACCAAGACAGTCATTCCGCCCGAGATCGCTGACGTAGCCCCAACTACGGATGAAGATCAAGGGACATGGAACACCATAAAGGAAAATATAATTCCTGTTAGAGCGCGTGAAGAAAAGACAGTGCTGGCCAGCATAAGCAATGCGCTGCTTCCGGAAATACTCAACAATCATTCATTGGACGAGGCAGAGATAACAATCTCGATACCAGTGAACCCGAAGCGATTTCCGCTGATTAGTAAACTCATTAAAAGATCACAGTCATGAGAAGTTTTTTGAAAGAGCTGACCGCCTTGTCCTTCTTAATTTGTCTATCCCTGAATAGTATTCTAGCTCAAGAAATAGAGCCACCACCACCGCCACCACCTGCCCCGCTTGAAGAAGCGGTAGAACCTGCGCCACCCGCACCGCCCGCACCACCAAGAACAGAAGAGATCAAAATCGAGATCGATTCTGAAGAAGGAGAGGATGTGGATGTAGATGTAGAGGAAACCGAAACGGAAACCCGTGTTAAGGTAGGTGGAGTAGAAGTCATTATCCGTGATAAAGCTGATAATGATGAAAATGAAGATGAAAAAGAATGGGAAGAAAGTGCGCCTGATTTTGATAAGGCAGTGCCTAAAGAATTGAAGAAAGTTAAAACCCGCTGGGGCTTACTCGAAGTAGGGCATAACACCTTTTTACAAGACGGATCTTTTGATCTAACCGGAGGTGCTGAAATCTTAGATACCCGTGGAAACTCTTTCAACTGGAACCTCCACATTGTGCAGCAGCGAGTGAGCTTGATTAAAAATGCGGTGAATTTACAATATGGTGTATCCGTATTCTTTAATAAGTACTGCTTCAAAGAAGATTTCACTTTAGATAATGAATCCACTCATTTCCAGATTAATCCGAATCCGAGTGAAGACTTAGGGATAGGAATGAACAAAAACCGTTTACGTACAACGACATTCGCCGTTCCTTTAATGCTGAACTTTGAGACTCGTCCAAGAAAGCCGGGACGCTCTTTACACCTAAGTGCGGGTGCTTATGCAGGGGTAATGACCAATGCGAAACTCAAGCATAAGTACGATAACGGCAGCAAGCAGAAAATCAGTGACGACTTTGGCTTGAATAAGCTGCACTATGGCTTGATGGGGCAAATTGGCGTTGGACCTATCACTTTCTATGGTAAATATTCTATGACGCCTTTGTATTCAGACAGTACGCTTCCTGAAGTGAATCCAATTAGTATCGGTGTTGTTCTCGTACCATTTTGATGTACAATTCTAAGCTTCATACTTGTATAGTTTATGGCGTGACCCCTTGTGGGTCGCGCTTTTTTTTGTCGGGCTAGCAACGTTTTAAAGTAAAATCCCAACTAAGAGATAGAAGTACATCACTTTAGAAAATATTGCCTATTGATCAGACTGATACATTGAAACCATCATAGTGCTCGAAGCGTTCCTTAGAAAACTCCCTTTGTTTGGCTTTATCTTTATGCCTAAATAAAATCTGCCCGAATGGAATCGCTAAACGAGCACGATCAAAAAATGTCCCCCATGACATATCGATCCACACTGCGCTACTTGTTCAGCAAGTTGCCCATGTATCAACGTATTGGTCGCCAAGCGTTCAAAAAAGACTTAACCAACATCATTGCTCTTTGCGAGCATTTGGGTAAGCCGCATAAAGCTTTTAAGTCCATCCATATTGCTGGAACCAACGGCAAAGGCTCTACAGCTCATGGTCTTGCCGCTATTTTACAAGCCCACGGATTAAAAGTAGGTTTATACACCTCCCCACATTACAAAGATTTTAGAGAACGGATCAAAATCAATGGTAGCCTGATACCGGAAGAGGAGGTAGTGAACTTTGTTGAGGAGAACAAGCTGCTCTTTGACGAAATAAAACCTTCATTTTTTGAAATCACAGTCGCTCTGGCCTTTCATTATTTCGCGCAACAGCAAGTAGATATAGCCATTATAGAAACGGGACTAGGAGGGAGACTGGACTCTACTAATATCATCACGCCTCTATTATCCGTGATCACCAATATCAGCTTTGATCATATGGAACTATTGGGCAATGATCTGCCTACTATTGCTAAGGAAAAAGCAGGGATCATAAAGCAGGGTGTTCCTGTTGTGATTGGTGAGACAAATGAGGAAACTGCCCCAGTGTTTATAGCGAAGGCAAAAGCGGAGCAAGCTCAGATTTACTTCGCGGATCAGGATTTAAGGGCTGAAAATGTAGTTCAGACTTTGCGAGAAACAAGCTTAGACGTATTCGCGGAAGACTTGCAACTCTACAAATCTTTAAAAAGCGACCTTACGGGTACCTACCAGCAAAAAAACCTTTTGACCATTTTACGGGCTATGGATATCTTACCAGATATTGGCGTACCTATAAGACGATGCCTCATTAAAGAAGCCTTAGCGGGTGTTAGGCAAAGTGTTCGCTTTATCGGTAGGTGGCAAATTTTACAAAATGAACCCTTGGTTGTTGCGGATAGTGCCCATAATCCAGCAGGTATAGCACATATTGTGGAGCAGTTGGAAGCCTTGACGCATGACCACCTGCATATGGTTATCGGAGCGGTGAACGATAAAGATCTTTCAAAAATTTTAGTACAATTGCCTAAGAATGCGACTTATTATTTCTGCAAGCCCGAAGTACCTCGTGGATTGCCTGCTGCTGCTTTGGGTAATCTCGCCGCCAAATATGATTTAGAGGGGAGCGTCTATGAGAGTGTGGATGATGCTTTGGAAAACGCTAAAAGAGCTGCACGAAAAAATGATCTCATTTTCGTAGGAGGTAGTACCTTCGTGGTGGCAGAGGTAGTGTAACCGCTGCTTCTAAAATGTAAAGCGTTGCGAGTATCTGTTGTTGGTGCCGGAAATTTAGGATTCCACTTGGTTCAGGCTTTGAAAAAAGCGGGTCATGAGGTAGTACGGGTATTTAGTAGATCCGAAGAACGGGTGATCGATCTGGTGCACATCGCCGAAAACATCAC
>JAHDGT010000283.1 GCA_020631675.1 Bacteroidota bacterium | reverse complement strand
GCGACGAACCCCCAGATAGCCCATTTTGTAGGAACGGATAGCCCGACCACGCAGTTAAGGCTTGCGCCTTTTTAGATTCGAGATAAGAGACTCGAGTACCGAGACTTCGTGCCGTTCGCCTATTCTTTTGGTAGCTGCTTGCGCAGGCATTAATTGCGTGGATGCGCCCTAATGACAAATAAAATATCAATAAAAGCAAACCCCAGACAAATGTGAGACTTGTCTCACAAATTCAGAATACCGATATTGCGAATATGAAAAATCAGTCAATTCTATTTGTATGGGTGCTGTTCAGCCTAGCACTTTGGGTAGCTTGCGGTGGGAATGAAGACAATGGTTTACAGTCGCCCGTGATCGTATCACCCGATAATTTTGAGCAATTGGATCATTGTGTGGATGTGCGTTGGTATGAGCAGTCGGAAGCAGAAATGTATTTGATAGAGATCGCAGTGGATGAGCCTTTTGATACGGTGCTGTACACCAATGAGGTGACAGCAACCGCAATAGGTGGTACAACGAGTAGCTTTGTGTATGCGGTGGATCGGGCGGATACCATGTATGTACGTATGCGGGCGAGTAATGCGAGTTTGGAAACGGCCTGGTCTGATGTGATCAAGTTTTATACGGATACGACCTTGACTTATGATTGTTTTAACCCGCCTGCACCGCCTGTTACCTTACAAGAACCAGAGAATTTTGGGGTGTTGCAAGCTGACTCTGCCTTTGTAAGCTGGTACCCAGAATTGGATGCTTTGAGTTATGCTTTACAGGTGGTGGAAGATGCACCTGTATTTGATTTGGAAACAGGTTCTTTTATCTTGAACATTAGCGGAATCAGTGACTCTTATAAGCAGGTGAATGGCTTGCAGCCGGGTAATTTGTACTACTGGCGAGTGAATGTATATAAAAACGGACAGCCGGGTTTTTGGAGTGATCCTTGGCAGTTTACGGTGGAGTGATCAACAACTTGATTTAAACTACCTCTTTACCTTTTGCGGACAATGCGTTTGGGTCCGCCCATTTCTTTTAACAATTCTTCTACCCCGATGATGAAGCGTTTGGCTTCGGCTATTCTTTGTTCGGGCTGTACTTTGTGTAAATCGAAATCGTCTTTGTAATCGGCCGCACTGCGGGTGCTGGCGGCTCTATTGATGTAGTCCGCGAATGCGGCAGGTAGCTTTTCGGTTTTGACGTAGAAGGCGATGAAGCGCTCTTTGATCTTGATGTGCTCTGTCGCCCCACCTTTGCGCACCAAGGCGGCATTGGCGGCATGAAAAATAGCGTAGTAGCATCTGTTCATGGCAGCACGAACAAAACCGCCGCTCAAGAGATGTTGAGCGGCGGCTAGATCTTCATTGGCTTTCGCCAGTTTTTTATTGATCTCGGTTTGCATTAGGGCAAAATCAATTTTTATCGAATCAGGCAAGATTGGCTGACCACAAAGAACGAAGTACACAAAGAGGCACAAAGAATTTTAAGGGCTATAGGAAAAAGCGAAGCAAATAACTGCCTCGCTTTTTTATGCTATCTCAATAAGGTCACATTCCCTTTCAACTCAATGATCGAACCGTCAATGATGCGAAGCGTACCTCTGATCACATAAACCCCCATATCGGCAGCTTTACCGTCACGCATACCATCCCAAGCTTTTACGCTATCGGTGGTTTGGAAAACGAGTTGCCCCCAGCGGTCATATACCGCGAAGTTGGCTTCTTCGATCTTATCATCATGAACGATCTGGAAGACATCATTCACGCCATCATAGTTAGGAGAGAAACCTGTAGGCACTACATATTGTGGATCTAAGAGTAAGACTTCTACTGTAGCTGTATCTACAGCGGCACAACCCAGTTCATTGCTTACCGTAACGATATAATCTCCCGCTTCGGTCACGCTGATCGTAGGTGTGGTTTCACCCGTACTCCATTCGTAGCCCTCATAAGTCTCCGTCACACCGATGATCGCGGTTTCACCAGAGGTGATGGTCGTATCTGTTGCCGTAACCGCGATATCCGCATTCGCCACATTCACCGAAATGGTTTGTGTAGACGAGCAACCCTGCTGGTTGGTGATCGTGATCGTATAGTCTATGCTTTCCGTGATCGTTGCCATGGTATTCGGCAAACTTGGATCCGATAGACCTGTGGTGGGTGACCAAGCATATTCGTAATTAGATAGTGGATATTCATCGGTCAACTGAATTTCCAGCACATCACTGGTACAGATGGTCGTATCCAAACTCGTTGGCGGGAAGAAAGGCTGTGGCGAAATGTATACTGTTACATCATCAGTAGCCGTACAGCCCCAATCATCGGTTACGGTTACGGTATAGACAGTGGTAGCCGTAGGCGTTGCTGTTGGAGAGGCGGAATTCGGATTATCCAAAGTAGCTGCCGGACTCCATTCGTAACTCGTACCTCCACTGGCACTTAAGCCAGCACTCTCGCCCAAGCAAACCGCAGCTGCCGGTCCAGCATCCGCAGGAGGTGCTTCTAATACAACCACACTAACATACTCATAATTAGTACAACCATCGGCATCTGCTACCACAACGATGTACTCGGTACTTTCTGTAGGGAAGATGAGCGGGTTGCTCAGGGTATTATCGTTCATAGAACCCGCTGGCGACCAGAAATACTCCGTACCACCAGAGGCGAAGATCTCTACCGTATCGCCATAGCAGATGAAGGTATCACCAGAAGTAGTAACACCTAAGTCAACACCCACCTCATTCAAGGTATAAGAAGAAACAGAAGAACAGCCTTCATTATCGGTAACGGTTACCGTATAGAAACCGGCTTCCAGATCGGTTAAGCTGGAGGTGGTATTGGTCACTTCACTAAAGCCCGTGCTCCAATCAAAGGTGAAAGGAGGCGTACTGAAATCTAATACTGGAGAAGCCGTGACTTCCCCTGCATCCGTATCACTACAAAGTGGGTCAACACCCGTCATTTCAGGTGCGGCGCAACAACGTAAAACCGCTACGAAATTGTATTCTGGGTCATCAGGGCAAATGCTCTCAGAACTCCAGCTACCAGATTCCGAATCAGAGTAATTACGGAAAATGATACTTAAATCTTCTCCGTCTCCACTTGGCGGACAGTCCGTAGTAGTTACTTGGAAACAAAACTCCCAGTTACAATCTCCGAAAGTAGAATCTCCGAAGTTATTGCCTGGATTACCATCGCTATCTAAATCAATGAAGAATCCAGGACCAACAGGACCAATAGCACTGGCCGCTGTACCTGTAACCGAATCATACCAATCCCAAAGATCACCACCATCACAATCTGGTGGAATGGAAGTAGGAGCTAAAGTACTTGCGTCCCAACCTGCTCCCAATTCAGGAACGATACCATGAATCCAATCCGCGGCAGCTTGGTTATAGCCCTCTACGAATAAACAGAACTCCACGGTTTGTTCAGGGTAATAAGCACCCAAAACCGGGTAAGGATCAACGGTAACCGACTGCCCCAGCATACAAATTTCATCAATGGTTTCACCATAGTTTTCAATACAAAGGGTGAAGTCGCCAAAGTCGGTCAAACCACCACCGCTTACTTGAACATAGAAGGTATTACCTGGCGTAGTAGGAGAGAAAGTCGTACTGATATTACCATCCGTACTCACCTCACAACCTCTACCGATCAAGCCTTCGCAAGTTCCTTCATAAATGGAAACCACCGCGGTATCCATGGTGAACGCTAAAGTCAGATCCAGAATATTAGATACTGCTACAAAGCTGTACCAAACATCAGCCGCGGGTACAGGCGCATCTATGCCATTACAAGAGCTCTGATTGATATAAGGCAGCTCTCCATTCGCGCCATTCGTGCTACCAGCCACACAGCTTTCTTCGGCTATGTTCAGCTCAGGGAAAGGCAAGGCATTATCACAATCGTCATTCGGCTCGTCAGGTTGGATCACTACAATGGTGGCGACTCCAGCACCTGTCCCCACACAGATCGCATTATTCACCGAAGTGATGGTATAGGTCGTATTGCTTTCAGGAGAGACGGGGATCTGATACGGATCATCCATGATTCCTGTAAAATCATAGGTATTCGTCCCGTCCGAATAAGTAAAATCAAAAGGAGGCGTACCTGTAAAATCAACCGCTAAATTCACGATATAGCCTTGTAGGATCACCTCATCACCAGATATGGTCGCCGTAGGCGCACCAATTGTAATTTGCTGCGTTAGCGTATCAGAACCCAAGTAGTTGCCTACGATCAAAGTCACATCATACACCCCATCAGCAGGGTAGGTCACCGTTGGGTTTTGTTCTGTAGAAGAAGTAGGTGTACCACCGGGGAACGACCAATTCCAAGAATCCAGATCCGTACCCGCACTTTGGTCTAAAAAGGTAAAGGTCTCCCCCGCACAAGGAATGTCCGTAGAAGCCGTGAACTCCGCTTGCGGAATACTAGGCGTACACTTCACCGCCTCGAAGGTATTCACTCTACCCGCCCCCAACTGGTCAATAAAACCAGGGTTTATGTCATCAATATTATCCGCTGTTTCTTTTAAACATTCTTCAATACGATCCGGCGAAGCCGTAGGATCAATAGACAACATCAAAGCCGCTACACCAGACACATAAGGGCAAGCCATAGAAGTACCATCATAGTACTCATAAGCAGAATCATTCGTTGCTACAGGTGCCCATATCTGCACACCCGGAGCCGAGATGTCGATGCTATCTCCATAATTGGTAAAATCGGCTTTGGTATCACTATTGTCGATCGCGGCCACACTGATCACATGATTATAAGAAGCCGGGAACATAGGATCCGCCACATTATCATTACCAGCAGCAGCAATCAATACAATGCCCATATCATGCGCCATATCCATGACGGCCTGTTCCGCATCCGCGGGCGCACCACCACCCCAAGACATGCTAATGATGTCCGCACCGGCAGCGATCGCATATTCAACCCCCTCATAACCCGCATCAATAGCACCACTTCCCGAATTCGCGGTTTTAACGGCCATCAACTGTACATTGAAAGAAGGAGCAGCAATACCAATACCATTGTCCGTTGCCGCCGCAGCAATACCCGCACAATGCGTACCATGTGAAAAGGTAAAATTATCAACCGTTCCTTCCGGATTCGGGTCATTGTCATTACTTGCTGGGTCCCAGCCATTAATATCATCTATATAGCCATTGCCATCATCATCAACGCCATTGCCAGCGATCTCTCCGGGGTTCACCCAAATATTTGGCGCCAAGTCCTCATGCGTGGTCAAAACCGCATCATCCACCATACCGATCACCACATTCGCACTCCCGAAAGTCAAGTCCCAAGCATCCTCAGCGAAAGTCGTCAACACATTATACTGATTCGGGTGTATGTCATTCGGCGTATAGAAAGTATAATGGCGCGGTACTCGCTCCGCAAGCTCAACAAATCTGATCTGCTCTAAAGCGGCGATCAATGCCTCCGCTTGCGCGCCCCCCCCTTCAAAGCGCACTCTTAAATAAGGATCCATACGAGGTGCTAAACGAGGGAAAGCCCTGTCGATATAACTGATCCCATATAATTCCAGCAAATGCGCAAAAGGAGACTTAGCCGATAAATAGCCATCCGCCCCGAACAATGTAGCATCTATCGCTCTGCTATCATCGTAAAGCTTCACATACAATTCTCCTTCGCGATAGGCCTCGCGCTCGGCAATGGGTATCCATTCTTGTGGTGAAGCAGTTTGCTCTTCCTGACCGACAAGGATCAATTCAGACAAACCTTCGTCACCTTCGTCATTAGAAAGGATCGGCAGCGTAAAATCATCACTGGCGATCACAGCCATACTGATGAACCAAAGAGAGAGGAAAAGTGTAAAAATCCGAGTACTGTAGGTTGACATACTTAACGTATTTGAAATCCGCCCAAGAACCAATCACCGCATATCATAACGCGTCAACTGTTTCGAGTAGAGTAGGTATAGGCAAAATTTGAGCAGAGGTATAAAGTAGATGCGCTAAGGCTATAATATGCCGCCTAAGACAACTACTTTCCCAAAGATAAAACGCAGAGCCGACACTACATCAAAATTCAGCCAAGGCAAAGGACGTATGTGCGACCAATTAAGTTCTTTCATCAGAATTGAAAAAATAATACGAAATTTGTGCAGGCTGCGTGCCCGCAATAAAAAGCTGGCGCTAGCCAACGGCTAAAGAGTCGGCGCACAGCAGATATCTCTCATGTCTCGAGTCTCATGTCTCGAGTCTAAGAAAGCGCCAGCTTTCCACTGCGGTCACCGGGCTATCCGTTGCAATTCGGCGGCTGTTCGCTGCTTCGCTGGCAGGCATAA
>JAHDGT010000282.1 GCA_020631675.1 Bacteroidota bacterium | reverse complement strand
CCATCCTTGTAAACAATCGTGGCAATGTAAACGTAAACGCCTATGGGAGCCGGCGCATCATTATAGGTGCCATCCCATATGGCGTTTATTCCGCTTCCGCTGAATACTTCATTGCCCCAGCGGTTGAATATCTTGATGGAGAACTCAGCCACATTTTGACCATAGCCTCGCAAGCCATCATTCACCCCATCTCCATTAGGTGTGAAAGCTGTTGGAATGACGAACATATTCTCCAACTGTTCTACTGAGATAGTGACCGAGTCTGTTGCAGTACAATTGTTAGGCGAGCTAACAGTTAGCCAATAAGTGGTATTCGTAGTAGGAGTCGCAATTGGCATTGGGCAGTCTGAACAGCTTAAGCCATTAGCTGGACTCCAAGTATAGGAAGAAATATCACCGCTTAGTAGCGGGTCGAGTGTTATGGACTGACCGTCCTCTAGGGTTTGATCCACTCCTAAATCAATTGTAGGCGGGTTTTCTACTACTACATTTACTAATGCCTCCGCCTCACAGCCCAAGACATTTGTTCCGCTTAGTGTATAGCTGGTCGTAGTATTTGGTGAAGCCATAGGTGAAGCACAATCCGAACAACTTAGTCCTGTTGTTGGCGTCCATTCATAAACCACCAAATCACCTGTGGCGTTTAGTTGTACGCTATCTCCTAAGCAAATGGGTTCGGGAGCTGCGATGCTCACATTGGCGGTTGCTGTGCTTATATCGATCGTCCAAGAAGTGGTGGCCGTACAGCCTTGTTCATTGGTGGCTTCTAATAAGTAGCTCGTACTTTCTGTAAGTACTGCGGTTGGATTGGGAAGACTCGCGTCATCCAAGTCTGTTGCGGGTGTCCAATTGTAGGTCCAGCCTGCTTGTGGTGTGATTGCTGTAAGCGTTGTGGTATAAGTGTCACCCAAACAGATCGTTGCTGTTTCCGCTTCAATTTCGGGAAGGGTGATTGCTTCTACAAAGACAGTCACCTCCGCATACATGGTGCAGCCAGAAGCTGGGTCTGTAGCAGAGACGCCATAAGTGGTCGTCTCGTTTGGTTCCGCAATAGGGTCGGTGCAATCCGTACAACTTAAGCCTATGGCTGGTGACCAATTATAGTCCACTCCCCCACTAACCGTTAAGCTAGTGGATTCACCGAAGCAAATGGTATCATTGGCGGAAATGCTCAGTTCCGGACTGGTGTATTCGATGTCTATTTCCCAATCTGTTTGGGCTTGGCAGCCTTGTTCGTTCGTTGCGGTTAAGGTATAAATGCTTGGTAAACTTAGCGTAGCCGTAGGGTTAGCACTATAAGCGTCATCTAATCCTTCAGCGGGCGACCATTCATATGCCCAGCCTGTTTGCGCTACAATTTCTGTTTGTTGCATGTTGACCGTGCCTGTACAAATGAGGGTATCGCTGGTTGTTAAATCAGGCAATATAGGCAGTGCATGTACCACTACTTCTATTTCCCCCATTACTGGGCAGCTTGTTGCTGATTCGATCGCTTCAATAGTATAAATCGTTGTTGTGCTAGGAGCCATGTCCGGATCCATACAATCCGTACAACTTAGTCCATCAGCAGGCGACCAAGTGATGTTGGTCAAGCCGCTTAAATCCATCCCAGTATAAGTATCTCCAACACAAAGATCTGGCACTTCAGGAAAGCTGAAAGTTGGTGGTGTTATGTCAACCGTATAGGTGAAGTCCAATGGCAGGCTACAGCCTTCGGGGCTGCTTAGTAGCACATTGAAATCAGTTGTTGTGGTGATCGTTGCCGTAGGTTGGGCAGTGGTGGGGTCGTCAAGCAATTCAGCGGGTTCCCACTGGTAAGTCCAATCCAATTGAGGCGTCAGCATATCAAAGAGAACAAAAGCCGTATCTGCTGGGCAGAGTTGGATCGCTTCATCATCAATAGGTTCGGCCGTAAGCTCGATAACTTCTAAGGTAACTTGTTCAGATAGGGTGCAGCCATTGCTGTCTTCGGCAGTGACGGTATAGGTGGTAGTACTTAGTGGGTCGGCAATTGGGTCTGGGCAATTGGTACAACTCAAACCCGTGCTGGGCGACCATTGATAATTCGTGCCGCCACTTACTTCTAATGTCGCATTATCGCCTAAACAGATCGGTGACACAGGCTCGATGGTCAAGGCTTCGGCAGATAATTCCAAGTTGATCGACCAATCTTGCGTACTGCTGCAACCGAAGGAGTTGGTCACGGCTAAAGTATAAGTCGTACTTTCAGTAATCGTAGCCGTTGGGTTCGGACTATTCGAGTCATCTAATCCTGTTGTGGGCGACCAAGTGTAGGTATAATCACTAATGGGCACCCCTGTTTCTAATGTGATGATCAATTCTTCAGCGGCACAGCTGGTGGTGTCTATACTTGTTAACGCTATTGCTGGCTCAGGGGCAACGAAGACCGTCACCTCTCCAATACTGCTACAACCCGTAGCACCCGTTACGATCACACTATAAGTAGTGGTTGAAGATGGATCGGCGATCGGATCAGGGCAGTCCGTACAACTTAAATTGGTGTTTGGCGACCAAGCATAGTCATCTCCTCCACTCACTTCCAATGCTGTATTTTCCCCTATGCAGATCACGGCATCCGGGCTGATCGTAAAATCTACACCATCTACCAGAACAAGTGTACTGTCCGTATCGGCACAATCTCCTGCGGCATTGAAGGCGGTATAGCTGACCCAATGCTCCCCTACTCCAGCTAACATAGGATCAAAAGTGCCATTAAGAGCGTCAACAATACCAATCCCTGAGTAATATCCCCCTGCTGGACTAGCAGTGATATCAAAAGGCGCATCGCCATCACAGTAGGAATCCCCAACGTCAATACTGGCCGTGACATCTTCCGCAAAGCTGAAAGCAAAGGGCATCTCACCGACCACCCCATCCACGATCACATCGGGAAGGACTTGTCCGGCATAGGATAAACTGTAAGTACCTTCCGGTTCTAAGCACATGCTTATTAAGCCCGGACAGGTATTGATGGAAGCGGTATGTACCACAGCTCCCAATTCGTCTATGACCTCGATCTCCAGAGGGCTATCTATACTTGCCAAGCAGCCGCTACAACCTAGTACCTCTGTTAGTATGTCGTATCTGCCGTAGAAAGACTCAATGTAGTTATAGCCATCAATTTGATCGGGTAAAGGTCCCGCTCCCGTACCAATGCTGGGCAGTGGGATATTGGGTTCTTCATCTGTGCTTAGATCCACCCATTTAGGACTTAAGCTATGTTCCATAGGCTCGTCCGGGTTCGGGATCACATAGAGGGTATCTGAGTTTCTTTTGGTGAAGTATAAATTACCATCAAAGCCCGCCTCCATATTTAATAAACGGTGATAATTGTCGGTACAGTCTTCGTTAGACAAGCTACAGCCTACCCCTGAACTTGCATTCCAAGTACCAAATGGAGGATACTGAATCTGTATGCGCACATCATGCGGATATTCCGTATCCAGATCGATCTGCCCTAAATAAGTTAGGTTAGTCGCTCCAGACATGACATACCCACCACCACTGAAATAGAGGTATTGCCCATTGGGGCTAAATTCGATAGCACCTACTTTCTTTTCGGCATTATTCAGATAAGACAGAGAGGGTTCTATCGCACCCACATAGCCCAGAGAACTGGTAAAAGTCAATGCATCTCCATCCGGCTGTACGATCAGATCCCCAACGCTGATCTCTGTAGCACCTGCTACGGTGAAATCATCGGCATTGAATATGACGATATCCTCCCAATCATTGAACTGGTTACGGTTCACAACAGCAATGCGCTCCCCTTGCTGGTTGATCTCTATGGGTGAGCCTGATATGGTCAAAAACCAAGTGGACAAAGGCATATTGCCCGTATTGGCTTCCCAACTGATGCCTGTGTCATTAATCAAAAAGCGGTCTAAAGAGAATATCGTACCTGAGGCTTCTCTACGGCAAACGTATAAGTAGTGTGCATTTTCGTCTGTACCTGCGGTTTTAGATACCGCCTTTCCGTGGGTATAAGTATGAACCGTTCCAGCGCCATCCGTTAAGACAACATCTTTTTCAATGTAGCTGAAAGTGAGTCCATCATAGTAAATGCGACTGTAGAGAATATTGGTCGGGGTATAAGCAGTGGGCAGATCCGTTGATATTTCTTCCAGTGTAAAAGTACTGTAGATCACGTACCATTCATGCTGTGTTTCTGGTACGGGGATCAGCTGTAATTCTGTACTCGTTTGCCCTTGTGCGTACATCCCCTCTTCGCTAAGCAAGGTACCATCCGGAGCAATGACCATCAATTGATTGGGAAGCTCTTCTCCGCTATGCGCCACATAGAATATTGGGATACCGCAATCGTCGAAGCCCACCTGCATTTCAGAATTCGTACTGGCAGTATAAGGTATGGTGGTCGTGCCATAATACGGATAGAAATTCAAAGCCGCACTATTGCCCTCAGCAACAGTAACCGGGAACATGGGTAGACCTAAACCTGCCTCTGGGTCAATGGTGGGTGCTTCTATGATATTCACCGTTGCTTCACCGGTTACTTCACCATCACAAAAACCATCAGACATGGCTGTGATGCTATAGGTAGTTGTAGTGCTTGGGGCTACGATCAAGTAATAAATATTTGACTCGATATCACTGAGCGTGAAGCTATCAGTACCATCCGTATAAGTAAAACTGTAGGGCGGGTTACCTGTGAATTGCACAGGCATAGAAGCCGTAAAACCTTCAACAATGGTGGCGCCTCCACTTAATGTAGCAGTGGGTGAAGTGACGATCACTTGTGTACTTGTAGTAGAAGATCCGTAGCTATTGCTTACTGTCAATGTTGCGGTATACTCCCCTTCGGCATAGTAGGTCACTGTAGGAGCTAAAAGGGAACTCACGGCTGGTGAGCCTCCTTCAAAGACCCAATCCCATGAAGTAACACCTGTACTTACACTTTCATCTGTGAAGGTAAGTGCTTGACCTATACAGACTTCTGCGTAATTGGTAGAGAAATCAGCAATGGGTTCTGTTTGTAGGCACAATATCGTTTGATAGGCATCAATTCTTCCCGCACCTAAGTCGCCTGTATAAGAAGGGTTCAGTGCATCAATTGGTACAGCATTATCCTTCAAACACTGCTCGATCACATCGGGGGTAAGGTTGGGGGTATAGCTGAGCATTAAAGCACAAAGAGCCGAGACCAAGGGACAAGCCATACTCGTACCTTGCTTATAGCCGTAATCATTATTGCCATCACCTACCACCGTGCTTAGGATATCAACTCCAGGGGCCATCACATCTATAGTGGACCCATAATTGCTAAAGAATGCTTTGGTATCCGTTTGTGTACTCGCCCCTACATTGATCACATGCTCATAACTGGCCGGATACATGGGAATAGACACATTATCATTACCCGCAGCTGCCACTAAAGTGATGTTTTGCGCATAAGCCAGATCAATAGCCGCCTGCCAAGTCGCGCTTGAGCTTGGTCCGCCGAAGGACATGCTGATCACATCTACTCCTTGTGCCACCGCGTACTCAAAACCAGCTAAAGCATTACCAATGCTGGAACAATCTCCACTAGCAAAATCAGCATCCGCTTTTATTTTGATGGGCATGATCTTTACATTCGCTCCTAAGGCAGCAATACCCGTATCATTATTAGTGACAGCGGAAACAATGCCCGCACAATGCGTACCATGTGAAAAGCAATTTTCATCCGATCCGGCAGGAGGAGATGGATCCGCATCATCGTCTTCGGTATCATAGCCGTCCACTATATTGGCTGCAAGGTCTTCGTGATCCACCAGAACGGCATCATCCAGAACCGCTACCACTACATCATTATCCCCTAGGCTGATGTCCCATGCTTGTTCGGCATTTACTTGGGTCAAATTCCACTGTTCAAAATATTGCGGATCATCTGGTGTCCAGAATAAATGATAGTCAGGTATTCGCTCCGCAAAACGTATATCCGATAGCGCATTCAGTTGCTTTAGGTCTTTGTTAGAAGGGGTATCATTAAAAGAGAGGGTGAAGTAGCGGTCTAGTTGGTCGATGTATTTGAAGCTAGGTACTGCTTCAAGCAAGTTCACATCCAGTGGCGTATTTTGAATATCAAGCTTTACTTCTTCCCAAGTACAGGCTTCATTGATGTGGATGTACAATTGGTCGGGCACATAAGGTAGTGCGCCCTCTTGTGCCAATAATTGTACCTGTGTAGTACTTATGAGTACAAGCAAAGAAGCACAGCAACAAATAGCATATCGCAATTTTGATGCCGTCAGACTTACAGTCTTTACTAAGGATTTCAAAGAAGGTTGAATAAAAAAAGGCATAGAAAACTTTTAGACAGTCGACTGGT
>JAHDGT010000281.1 GCA_020631675.1 Bacteroidota bacterium | reverse complement strand
TCAATGGGTTGATGTCAGAAATCTCACACCAGCCACCATCACCACCGTAAACCGCATCCCCACTCAAGAAAGAGTTACCAGAAAAGTTGATCAATGAAGTACCATTATCTTGCGCACCTGCTAAGATCGAACCATCATAACCCGCACCCATAGCGTAGAACTGCGTTACATTGTAATTCTTATTAGAAGCAATGAAATTAGGGTTATCTAAAGAAGCATTATAAGAAATGCCGATACCCCCATCACTACATACGAATAAACGCTCTGGGTCATTCGGGTCAGATACCAATTCATGCTTATCAGGGTGGATGTAATATTGTTCTGCTTCACCACCAAAGTAAGCATCCAACTGGTTCCAGCCACCATCTGCTTTCCAAGCCCAAAGGTTGATACCCCCCATATAAATATGGTTAGGATCACCCGAATTCACTTCGATACAGATGTCATACCAGCACTGACCATCACAAGCAGTACCCTCATAGCTACCACAAGGCTCGAATAAAGTACTACCACCAGCACCGATCTCGGTCCAAGTCTCTCCTGCATCCGTAGAACGCATCACGCGATCCAAGCAGCCATTTCCTTTAGAAGTAACGAAATACACGTAGTTCGGATCAGAAGGAGATACCGCTAAACGCTTACGTCCGCCCGGTAAACCCGGTATACCATTCTCAGCACCCAATTGCGTGAAAGAACCGCCTTCATCATCGCTGTAGTACAAAGAACTACCAGCCAGAACGAACATACGTCCAGAAGTAGCCAACTCCACATCCCAAACCTGAGAAGAAGGAGAACCCGGGATAGGCGCCCAAGTAACACCACCATCCGTAGTACGAGACAAGCCTTCATTCGTACCCGCGTAAACCACATTCGGATCCGTTAAAGAAGCCGTAACATCTTGAACGAAAGTGTAATCATTGCCAGAGCCGGAACTGCCGTAAAAAGACTCTGTATCTTCTAATATCTGGTAAGTCACACCACCATCGGTACTTTTTAAAATACCAACACCCGGAGCGTGTGAATCAATCGTACCAGAAGCTCCAACATTAATATTCTCACCCGTTCCAGCATAAATATCTCCGTTGGTCGCCTGAGTCATACTCACTACAGGTACCGTTCTGTACTTCCACTCTGTTTGCGATAAATTCCAGTTCGCACCACCATCCGTAGAGTACCACATACCACCGCCAACACCACCAGTGTAGATACGGTTAGGGTCATCTTTATCGATCACCAATGCACGGGTTCTACCCCCTACATTATTCGGACCCATTTCTTCCCAGTCCATCGCGGTCACCTCTTCATCCTCACAAGCTTTAGCCAACAACAATTCATCCGCTTGTTGACGAGCTTTTAATACCAATTTGTGATCCACTTCACCGGTAAGTTGGTGCGCACGCATTTCCTTCACATGCTGTATACCACCGGCAATGCCACGCTTGGCATCCATTTTCAAAGCTTTTTGAGTAGCTGCTTTAGGCGCGTCCGCTTTTTGATTCAAAAACAAAAAAGCCACCAAAAACAAGCAAAAAGCACTTAATGATAGTATCGTTTTCTTCATAGTTATTGAACGATTAGGTTCTTTTGAAGCGTGATTCAATAATCCGCGCTTCACTTTTCTTTATGTATGTGTTGAATATTCTTTCTGTTTATTTCGTCAGGGCGCATCCACGCAATAAAAAGGGGCAATTTGCTGTCGCACATTAAATTATTGGTACGGCAAGAAAGACGTTATGATATAACATCTCTACGGTTTATTCCCTTTTTACTGCATGGTCGGGCTATCCGTTAAAATTCAGCCCCTGCCTGCTGCTGTTTGGCAGGCGTAAAAATGGCTACCTCTGGGCCGCCTTTTTACGCCGCCAAACAGGGCGCATTCAGCGGCTTCATTACCACTCCTATCCCTTGCGCGGTCAGTGGAAAGATCAGCGTGATCATTCACAAGGCGCAAACTCGCTTTAAAGATAAGAGAATAGTCAAGATCGCACTAAAAATTACAACCCCTAAGCACGCCATATGTTGGCATTTGTACAAAAAACAAAGGTCCTCTTATCGCTTTGTCGGGAATTGTACGTTAATTTGAAACTTTGATGACGAAAAACGCTTTGAAACATGCTCTTTAGCGCACAACAGATCAATGAACTTTTAAACGGACAGATCGAAGGCGACCCGACCGTTGAAGTAAGCACCATCGCCAAAATTGAAGAGGCTCAAGCAGGTGAATTGTGTTTCTTGGCCAATATGAAATATGAATCTTTTGCTTATACCACCCAAGCCAGCATATTATTGGTCAATGCTGACTTTGAACCTAAAAAGCCGATCCATTCTACCCTTATCCGTGTGCCAGATGCATATGCTGCCTTTTCAAAGCTGATGAACTTCTACCAAGCACAATTACAAGCACAGCAACAGCAGCAGCAAACAGGTATTCACGAAACCGCCTGCATTGCCAATGAAGTAAGTTTGGGAGAAGAGGTAACCATAGGGGCATTATGCTATATCGCCAAAGGTGTGCGCATTGGTGCGAATAGCTTGCTTTACCCTCAAGTATATACAGGCGAAAATGTCAGCATTGGTGAGAACTGCATCATATATCCTGGTGTTAAAATCATGCATGACTGCATCATTGGCAATAATTGTACAATACATGCGGGAACGATCATCGGTAGTGATGGTTTCGGTTTCGCTCCTCAAGCAGATGGTTCTTATGCTAAAATCCCCCAGCTGGGCAATGTCATTCTTGAAGATGGTGTAGAGATCGGTGCGAATGTGTGTGTGGACCGTGCAACGATGGGTAGCACCATCATTAGAGAAGGCGTGAAATTAGACAACCTGATACAAGTAGGTCACAATGTGGAAATTGGCAAACAAACCGTCATGGCGGCCTTGTCAGGTATATCCGGCAGTACTAAGATCGGAGCAAATTGCATGATCGGCGGGCAGGTAGGCTTCTCCGGTCATATAGAGATCGCTGACAAGGTAAAAGTGAGCGCTCAATCCGGGGTCACTAAATCCTTCAAGAAGGAAGAAGTGGTTTTAAGTGGTGCGCCCGCCACCTATCATCGCGATGATTTTAGAACCATCGTCATGCAGCGTAGATTACCCGATATCATGCAACGCATGAAAAATTTAGAAAAAGAAATAGCTGAGTTAAAGAAACGATAGCTCGAAAAAACAAGCGATATTCGCGCTACCTATTATTGATTCCGTCTATGAACGGACTCACCCTCTATTGCCATTCAGAATGATTCATCCTACGAACAGTAACTCACAGCATACTTTAGCGCAAAGCACTGAACTCTCAGGCGTTGGTTTGCACACCGGAGCGCAAGTACAAATATCTCTTCACCCTGCCGTAGCCGATCACGGTATTCGATTCAGAAGAACTGACCTAGAAGATCAACCCATCATCAAAGCGGATGTGGATAAGGTAGTCGATACCCGCAGAGGCACGACCATTGCCCAAGGCTCGGCAAGAGTTAGTACTATAGAGCACTTATTAAGTGCTTGTGTCTGTTGTGGCTTAGATAACCTATTGATCGAAATTGACGGGCCGGAAGTGCCCATAATGGACGGCTCTGCTTTACCATTTGTGGAGGCTATAGAGCAAGTCGGACTAGCAAAGCAAAATGCGGAAAGACTGGTCATTCCAATTGCTGAGCCCATCCAATTTAAAGACGAGGAAAAAGGAGCGGAATTCCTGATCGTACCAGATGAAAAGTACAGTATCACCACTTTGATCGACTTCAATAGTGAATTGCTCGGTACGCAGTATGCACAGTTAACAGATTTAACCGACTTCAAAGCACAGATCGCACCTGCCCGTACTTTCTGTTTTGTACACGAACTGGAAGCCATGCATGAAATGGGCTTGGTCAAAGGGGGAGATTTGGACAATGCACTTGTTTTAGTAGAACAGGAATTAGAAACAGCAGCGATCAATAAACTAGCCACTTTATTCGATAAAAACCCGAATAGCATTGGAACTGCGGATGGCTATCTGAATACGAGTCCGGTTCGTTTTACAGATGAACCCGCCCGACATAAATTGTTGGATGTGATCGGTGATCTTGCTTTAATAGGAACAAGAATTCAGGGAAAGATCATTGCCACAAAACCCGGTCATCAAAGTAATGTCGCATTCGCCAAAGTATTGAAAAAGTATGTTCGCCAGCAAAAGAAACTGATGGATGTGCCGCATTACGACCCACAGGCTCAACCCATTTACGATGTAAATGAAATTGCTGAACGCATACCTCACCGCTACCCATTCTTATTGGTGGATAAAATCATGGAGCTAACAGATACACACGTAGTAGCGGTTAAGAATGTAACCATGAACGAGCCTTTCTTCCAGGGGCATTTCCCGGGGCATCCGATCATGCCCGGTGTATTGATTTTAGAAGCGATGGCTCAATCTGGTGGCGTATTATTGATGAAAGGCGTTGAAAACCCGGCTGAATATGTCACTTACTTTTTAAAGATGGAATCTGTAAAGTTCAGACGTCCGGTCACTCCTGGTGATACATTGGTTTTCAAACTAGAGTTGACCCGCCCGATTCGCAGAGGAATTTGCGAGATGTCCTGTCGAGCATATGTTGGTAATCAGTTAACAACAGAAGGCATACTCACAGCACAAATGGTTAAGAGATAGTTTAATGTTATTTTTTCGACCTTGCCCCTAAGAAGTAGTTGATGTTCCGAAAACCAGCATGCAACCAAAAAACAGTTTCACCACTCTTTAATCTGCATTTTTCTTATTTTCGCGTGCCTGTTTTATGAGTGTGCACATTGAACAAGGTCCTACCACCTAACCCCCCCTCGATCCGATCATCTATAATAGACCTATGTCGATAAACGATCAGCCGTTGAGCAGTTTTAATGGCATTTCGCCAATGGCGCATGTAGACCCGAAAGCTCAGATCGGATCCAATGTAACCATCTCCCCTTTTTGTTTCATTGATGCGGATGTCATCATAGATGATGATACTTGGGTTGGCCCGAATGTGAGTATTTTCAATGGGGCGAGAATCGGTAAATCCTGTCGGATTTTTCCGGGAGCCGTTATTGCTGGCATACCACAAGATCTGAAATTCAATGGGGAGTACTCTACTGCTGAAATTGGTGACCATACCACCATTCGCGAATGTGTGACCGTGAACCGAGGCACCCAAGCAGCAGGAAAAACCAAAGTAGGCGCTCACTGCTTATTAATGGCTTATGTACATGTAGCACATGACTGCCTACTCGGTGATCATATCATTTTAGCCAATGGCGTGAATTTAGCCGGGCATGTCGAAATTGAAGATCATGCTATTCTAGAGGGTTTAGTAGGCGTACAACAATTTTTAAGAATAGGTAAGCATAGTTTTATTGCGGGTGGTTCGATGGTTCGAAAAAACGTACCTCCATTTTTAAAAGCAGCTAGAGAACCTTTAAGCTATATCGGTGTGAATGCGATCGGCTTACGCCGACGTGGCTTTGACCAAGAAGTGATCCACCACATACAAGATGTATACCGTTTACTTTTCGTTTCCGGGGAGAAGATGAGTGCGGCCGTCGATCGCGTAAAAGCTGAATTGCCAGAAAGTGAAGCTTCTACATACATCTTAGATTTCATCCGCAATTCGCCTAAAGGAGTGTTGAAGGGTGTTCAGACCAGCGACAAAAAGCTCAACAAGACGGAGAAGGCGGAGAAGGCGGAGAAAAAACCCAATAGAAAAGATAAAGATATAGATGTCCAAAGCCGTATCCATACGTCTTGATGGTGTTGGAAAACGCTATCGCTATGAGTGGGTGTTTAGAAATGTGGACTTCCATTTTAATGCGGGGCAAGGCTATGCCTTATTAGGTCCTAATGGATCAGGTAAATCTAGCCTGATGCGTGTTTTAACTGGCAGCACCCCACCTTCCAAGGGTAGTATATTCTTCGAAATAGATGGTCAGCCAATAGCAGAGGAGGAGGTGTATAAGTGCATATCATGGGCCGCGCCCTATATGGAACTGATAGAAGAATTCACCTTCGAAGAGATGATTGATTTTCAAGCAGCCATGAAACCTTTCAAACAGGGCTTCGACAAGAAAAGTATCATTGAGATCTGTGAATTGGAAAAAGCCGCTAAAAAACAGATTCGCTACTACTCAAGCGGTATGAAACAAAGGGTGAAATTAGCATTAGCTCTCTTTGCGGATACTCCGGTTTTATTCCTAGATGAGCCGACCACCAATCTTGATATCCAAGCTACCGCTTGGTATAAACAACAGATTTTAGAGCATAAAAATGGGCGACTTATTTTTATAGCCTCAAATCAGCCTGATGAATATGAAGGTATATGTGAACAAGTGTTTCATGTACTGGATTTTAAGTAGC
>JAHDGT010000280.1:5750-6373 GCA_020631675.1 Bacteroidota bacterium | reverse complement strand
TCTACAACTGTAGGTTTTTACAACTTTACTTATACCATTGACGGCATGCCTTCTGCTACTGTCGATGATCCGTGTTATCTGAATAGCTATACGGTTACGATTGAGGTACGTGAAAAATGCTGTCCGGACTTTTTTGCGATCACCTCATCAGAGGAAGCTATCTGTACCGGTGAAGATGCCTTCGGAACATTTGACATCACTATTGAGCACGGAGAAGATCCTGGCAACCTTGCTTTGTACTACGCTACTGATAGTACGATAACAGCGAATGACATTTATCTCGCTGCGGATAATGGCGGGGCTACTTCGATCAATACAGCGGTTACACCTACGGGAACATCTACTACGGTTTCTGGTATTAGTTTGCCACCGAATACAGGAACAACGGATGTCGTCTACACCATCTACGGAATCTTAGGTACTGATAATGAGTTTATCCTTGATCCTGATTGTTTACCGGTACTGCAATTGAATATCACCGCCTATCCATTACCCGTAGTGGATGAAGCAGAAATCTTCGCCTGCGATAACCAAGATGGTAACAATGATGATGACGGCTCAACCGGATTCACACTTACGGATGCGGATGCAACAGTTGATGTGGATGGTGGGAATACAGTAAG
>JAHDGT010000280.1:0-5740 GCA_020631675.1 Bacteroidota bacterium | reverse complement strand
AGCAATGATGACAATGGCTCTACCGGATTTACGCTTACGGATGCGGACACAACAGTTGATGTGGATGGAGGAAATACAATTACCTACCACGCTTCCCAAGCAGATGCGGAAGCAGCAACAAATGCATTAAGTTCACCTTATACGGCTGCTGATGGCGATGTGGTCTATGCTAGAATTGAAACTGCCAATGGCTGTTTTAGAGTGCGTCCTGTAACACTCACCATACACCCATTACCGAATAGCGCGCCTGCTGAAATAGAAGCATGTGATCTTTTAGATGGAACAGGAGAATTCCCGATCAATACCTTAGATGCGACTGTAGATCCTGATGGTGGGAATACAGTGACATACCATACGACACAAGCAGACGCGGATGCGGGCACGAACGACCTGAGTTCACCTTATACCGCTCCTACGGGCATCATTTATGCAAGAATTGAAAATGCGGAAGGCTGTCATAGAACCAGTGAAGTAACGATCACGGTCATACCCGCACCCATACTTTTTGACATCATCATTGAAGAATGTGACAATGGGGATGGCACTGCCGAGTTTGATTTATCGGGTGCTACTACCTACCATCCTACATTAGATGATGCGCAAGCAGGGACTAATCAGTTGCCGAATGCACTTATTAGTGCGGGTGAAATTGTCTACTCTCGTTCTGAGAATACCAATGGCTGTGTGACCATCTCAGAAGCGGAGTTAGTGGTGTCGCCTTTGCCAAGTGTACAATTGGTAGAGCTGCATGCCTGTGATTTAGATGATGGTTCAATGACCGCCGATTTTAATCTGGCGATGTTGGATACCATGTCTTATACGGACACAACAGCTGCTATTGTGACTTACCACTTATCGGAATTAGATGCGGTATTAGGGCAAAATCCGATCACCGATGATCCATATAACAGTGGGAATTCGACCATATATCTACGTGTGGAAAATGCTAAAGAATGTTTAGCCTTTACAGAAGCTGTTCTTACTGTTGAACCACTACCTATTGTTGCAGATGGGGAATTATCAGCTTGTGATAATGGAGACGGAACTGCCACTTTCGATCTCAGTTTAGCCGATTCGGATATTGATACGGAAGGCGATAATACTGTTTCCTACTATGCGAGTCTTTCAGATGCGGAGGCTGCTGCAAATGCACTGAGTAACCCATATACCAGTGCGGGCGGAACGATCTTTGCCCGTACAACGGATCCATATGACTGCTATAGAACCTCTAGTTTAACATTGATCATTAACCCACTACCAAACATCAGTGATGCGGAATTGAATGTTTGTGATGAAGGGGATGGCGATGATCAAGTGACTTTCAATTTGAATGATGCCAATGAGTTACTTTCACCAGAAGGTGGTATCATCACTTTCCACGCAACGCCTATTGATGCGGAGAATGGAACGAATGCGATCATGCCAAGCGTCTACAGCAATGGGGGAGATGTATATGCGAGAGTCGTTAATGATTTTGGCTGCCATGATGTAGCTACGCTAAGCTTGATCATGCGACCATTGCCGACCGTTGCGAATGCGACTTTACAAGGTTGTGATCAGCTGGATGGCACCGGACAATTCTTCCTTCCTATAGCGAATACGGATGTTGATGTGGACGGTGGGAATACAGTTACCTACCACATTACTCTGGCAGATGCTGAAACTGGTGAAAATCCATTAGATGAGGTATCCAATCTACCAGAGTCGACCATCTATGCAAGAGTCATTACAGCATATGGCTGTGTGGATGTAAGCGAAGTGGAATTGGAAATCATTACTTCTCCGATTTTAGAAGATGCGGAATTGAGAGAGTGCGATAGTGGCGATGGTACTGCTGAGTTCGATCTGAGTGGAACAGGTGTGCTGGCTTATTACCCAAGTCTCGCAGATGCGGAAAATGAAACGAATCCGCTACCTACCAGCTATATCACTGCTTCTACCGCAGTTTACTCAAGAGTGAATTCTACCAATGATTGCTACACCATAGCTATGGTGGTATTGATTGTTGACCCTCTACCAGAATTAGGGAACACAAGCTTTGAAAATTGTGATAATGGGGATGGTACTGCCGATTTCGACTTAGCTGCCATTCGTTATGCTGTGGATCCTGATACGCTGTATACGATCAGCTTCCACAATAGTGCGATAGATGCATTGAATGGGGTGAATTCAATCACTACAGCATCTGCTTATAACACCACTACTGATGAGATCTTTGTCAGTGCGGAATCTGAAATAGGCTGTGTCTTAGTTGATGCGATTCAGCTAACAGTACTACCTAAGCCCGAAGTGGAGAATCTGTCCGTTTCTGAATGTGCGGAAGATGATGGCACCAAGAGCTTCACATTAGAAGACTTTGATACTATGGTTGATCCAACGGCGAGCGGAGTACTGATTACCTACCACGCTTCATCAGGTGATGCGGATGCTGCGATCAATGTGCTCGCTTCCCCTTATGTTAGTACTGGTGGAACCATTTATGCAAGAGTTCAGAATGAAGACGGCTGCCACGAAGTCGCAACTATAGAAATCGAGGTGAAAGACAGCCCTATTTTAGAGCCGACCACTTTATCTGAATGTGCGAACGGTGAAGGTGAAGCAGAGTTTGATTTGAATACAGCTACCTATTACCTTACCGAAGAAGATGCGGAACTGGAAGAAAACCAGATCAATGAAATCTTTACGGTCAGTGAAACAACAGTAGTATATATCCGAGTCAATTCCACCAATGGCTGTTATGATATAGAACCCGTAACCTTAGAAGTATTAGGCTTACCCGTTCTGAACAGCAGTTTGGTAGAGATCTGTGCTTATCCTGATAGTGCGGTGAATTACGACCTACAAAATGCGAATGAAACCATTGGTGCTACTCCAGATGATGTGGTGACCTACCATATTACCGCATCTGATGCATTTACCGGAGCTATGCCTATGGGTTCCGTGACCATGAACATTGAAGGCACGATCACATTATATGTAAGAGTAGTTTCTTCGGCAGACTGTATCGCTGTAAATCAGATCACACTCGTTGGAGTGGATTGTTGTGCGGTACCCGTTTGTATACCTGGGGTCAGTATTAATAAGGTGACACCCCCTGGAGAATAAAATAACAGCTTTAAAAAGCGGCAAATGTCCCAGCTACTTTTTGCCGCTTTTTCTTAGTAGTGATAATTTCTTCAGTTTTTTTTTGGGCACAAACAACTGTTAGCCAATGCTTAATAGTCTTGCTTTCAAAAAATCTAATAGAAAACGTAACTTTTTTTTGCACCCTTTCGTAAAAGGGAACATAACATACTACTCTTCATTTGATGATGTAATATATTAATTATCCCTTTCCCTTACTACCTATAAAGACCTGCCTCGGCGGGTCTTTTTTTTGCCCTTTTTAGAATAAAAATAAATTATTAAAATAAAAATTCACCTTGTAACTAGTTGATAAAAAGAGTTTAATGATTCATGAAAAAATAAATTTTGACATTTTTCTGACAAAAGTGAAACAAAATCGGATCACTCTCCGTAGAACTTTAATACAAGCACGGAACACCATTTAGCTATCCTTTCCTTTACTGACATTCATTTACCCCAAATGGCAAAACCTATGCAAAACTGGATAGTTATCATCATCGCGTTAGTTTCTTTCAACAGCAATATTTTTGCTGGCGGAGCATCCACTTCTGGAGATGCGGCTAATGCAGCGACCATCGTTCTCAATAAAACTACTGCTGATAATAATTTATTGACGTATCCTACTCCACCTATTATGGATAGTGAGTTCTGTGATACGGATTTGAGCTTCTCTTTAAAAATCGATGGTACATCCGTTGAGTTGATCAACGAGTCGGGCGGTCAATACACCGACATTGAATGGATCATGGGTGATGGAGGTGTTTCGCAAGAAGATCGTTTCCGCTACGACTATGAACAAGATGGCTTGTTCCATATGTCAGTAACGCTTTACGATGCTCGTTCTGGATGTGCGGATTTCGTAGCAGTGAGCTACAACCTAAATACACAAGATGAAACCATCAGCTACTACTCAAGTGAAGAGTTAGAAGAGCAAGGTGATATCATCAACTTAACAAAGTAAGACCGTTTTTGACTTACTTAGACCATAAGTCAACAAACAAAAAAAGCCCGACCATCGAGTCGGGCTTTTTGTTTTATAAAAAACTGTTTCGGCGTCTTCTATTCCCACCCCTCATACATCTCCAACAAACGCTCATACAAAGACCGGTCGCCAGCTGGTTGAGCTTTCGTATTTCCTTTAGGGGTACAATCCATGAAATTATTTTCCAGCAATTCCCAAAGATCAATATAGCCATTGTCATAACCCAAAGCCCAAATACCCACACCACCAATATTAGATTGCAGTGCCAGATCGTACTTCTTCTGCAAACTCTTCGCATTCTCGTGCCAACACTGCTTTAGATCACCCGTACTGCCCCGCACAAAATAAGGACTAGAAGACTTATTATCCCATCTTTCCGTATAGCGTTGGTAATAGCGATCCTTCAACATCGCGTAAGTAGGAGAGGAGAGGTAAGCATTCGCCATAGAAGGTACACTACCACTGCGCGTTTTCCACTCCCTGCCATAATAAGGAACCCCTAAAATGATCTCAGAACGATCAATACCAAAACCCAAATAATGATCTAAGGTACTCTTCAAAGACACATAGCCCTCTAAAGGCGCGACAGGACCCGCATGCTTGCTATCAGAATAATGGTAGTCATAACCCATAATGATGAACAGATCCACATAAGGATCCAAAGCCGCCACATTATAAGTCCTATTGTAATTCAAAGCCGGCAAAGCCACCGTAATACGCATCCCCGGACGTTCAAAATCCATGCGCTCCTTCAAGTATTTAACAAAAGCCGTAAAACGCTCAGAATCCGCATGCCGAACATGCTCAAAATCAATGTTCACCCCGTCCGCATCTCGCATGTTCAACAACATGATCAAGTTAGACGCCAACTTCGCCCAAGCCGTTTCGTTGCGCAAGAAACGAGCATTATTATAGCCCCCGAAATTCGTTACCGATAACTCTACCTTACAGCCCGCTTCCTTTGCCAGATCAATACTACGAGTCGATTTCCAATTGTGGATCGTCTTGTAACCTCCTGTACTCGGACTTAATTCATAGCTGAAATAACAGAAGGTAGAAAGCAGCGAAAAATCGTAATTCTCAAAATAGGCTGGCCCGAACCAATGCGGATGGTAACCATACACCTCATGCTCCAACACACAATCCGGCGAGCGCAAATTATGCGGTATAAAAGAACGCTTCACATGATCCAGCACACCAAAATTCAGCTCATCATACTCCGCCTCTTCTTCCACCTCATACTGCTCATACATCCGCATCTGCTCCTCCCTAATTGAAGGAATATGTTCTTCCGCCTCAGGCATACCCATATCCGAATCCGCACCCCTATCAATCTGTGCGATAGTCGAAACGATCGGTAAAGCGATCAAGCAAAAAAGTAAATAAAAGCACCTCATAAGCTCATAAAATAAGTAGTAACATAGACGGGAATAGGTGATATCGGAGAGATGTCTTAGGGCGCGTACCCGCAATAAAAACTGGCTTTAGTCGCCTATGAGCAATCGACGTCGAGCAGGTCATCTCATGTCTCGAGTCTCATGTCTCGGGTCTAAGAAAGCGCCAGCTTTCACTGCGGCTACCGGGCTATCCGTTAAAATTCAGCCCCTGCCTGCTGCTGTTTGGCAGGCGTAA
>JAHDGT010000279.1 GCA_020631675.1 Bacteroidota bacterium | reverse complement strand
AAGACTTTGCTGACCACAAAGAACGAAGTACACAAAGGAGCACAAAGTCTTTTTTTAGGGCTTCTTGCTAAATCATTTCTATCTGAAAACTTAATTTACAGTGCAATAAGTTGAGGTCCTCAATTCGTAAACAGTAGTCAAAGTGGCAAAAAAAACAAAATTCTATGTGGTCTGGGAAGGACACGAAAGAGGCATTTACGATAGCTGGGCACAATGCCAACGTCAAGTGCAAAACTATCCCGGCGCACGCTATAAATCTTTTACCAGCCATAAAGAAGCAGAAGCCGCCTTCTATGGCAACAGCAGCGACTTTATCGGTAAAGACAGCAATAAAGGTAAGTCGAAGCTCAGTCCCGACCAACTCAAACTCATCGGAAAACCCAACTACAATAGCATATCCGTAGATGCCGCCTGTAGCGGTAACCCGGGTGTCCTAGAATACCAAGGTGTCGATACCAAGACGGGCATACAGTTTTTCCATCAGGGTCCATTCGAGTGGGGAACCGTTAACCTTGGCGAGTTTCTCGCCCTCGTTCACGGACTTGCTTTCTTAAAGCAAAAGAAGCGTCCCGATATCATCATCTATACCGATTCTAAAACGGCGATGGCTTGGGTCAGAAATAAAAAAATCAAAACCACCTTGCCCAGAACAGCCCGCAACAAACACCTGTTCGAGCTGGTAGATCGAGCCGAACAATGGTTGAGAGACAATACCTACAAAAATCCGATCGTCAAATGGGAAACCGCCGCTTGGGGGGAGATACCTGCTGATTTTGGTCGTAAGTAAAACGCAAGTATCCTTCCCACACCACAGTCCTACTCATCTCTTTCAATTCCATCCCTATGCGAATCCTTAGTTGCCAACTGTACTTGGTCATTGGTATATTAGTTTCCTTGAGCATGATCACTTCTTGTCAAGAAAACGGAACAACGACTACAAGTCAGCCTGCCAAACAAGCTTATACCAGCTCTTCTAAAATGGTCGTATACCAGCAAGACACCCTTGCGTTATTACTCCCTCCTGTGTTAAAAAACAGCAGAGAAACGCATTACGGCATCGACCAAAAAGAGGGGCTATTTTACAAGGAAGAACTGTACCCACAGGGTATGCTTAAAAGCACTGGCTTTTACACCAAAAACAAAGCAGGCGATCCCGTCAAAATGGGGAAATCCGTAGTTTACTATAAAGATGGCGCAACAATGGCGCATTATCGCTACAAGCAAGACAAAGCAGAGGGTTTATGGGAAGAATGGTATCCTAATGGGCAGCAAAAAACAGCGGTTCATTATGTCGACGGATTCGTGCATGGCACCAGCAAAACTTGGTACGATAGCGGTCAGTTATGGCAGGATGTGATCTATAATAACGGACTATTAGATGGCCCTTACAATATCTACCACCCCAACGGTCAGCATCAAACCAAAGCCACTTATGAATATGGCGACAAACACGGGAAATGGATAGACTACGAAGAAGACGGCACTGTAAAACGAGAGCGACTTTATAAGTACAACGAACATGTGGAGTAAATTTCAAAAACGCTCTTAACGATCCGCTGGCTTTTTTTGAATTAAATCTTATTTATATCATTTGTGGAATATAGATGAAATCGAAACAGTTCATTTGCAGCAATACAAATATGTCAGTAAAATCACCTAACTAAAGCTGTTCTTTTTCTACTAGGCAAAGCGTGAAAAATCTCAAGCACAGTTGCTATATTGTGGTATGCGATTGATCAAATTACTAATAGCGCTCCTCTTTACAAGCCTCTTCACTTATCTGCTGAACACCCCTCCAGCACAGCTGCCTGTGCTTGGTAAGCAATTGCAAAGTGGCAAAGCGGCCACCCTGCCCGCCATTGGTCAATTCTTGTCCCCTTCGCACGGCTTCTGGCAAAATGCAAGCAGCAAGAATCTCAAGTTCTCAGGCATTCAACATGCGGACTTGAAAGATAAAGTTGATGTTACTTTTGATGATAGGTTGGTTCCTCACCTATTTGCTCAGAATGATCACGATCTCTATTTCGCACAAGGTTATGTGACCGCCCAATTGCGTCTATGGCAAATGGAATTCATTACCTATGCCGCAGCGGGCAGATTGAGCGAAATCGTAGGCGCACGCGCACTGGATTTAGATAAAAAAACAAGGCGACTAGGGCTACACAAAGCGGCAGAGCAAACCATCGCCCTGCAAGAAAGTGACCCCGTCGCTGCTGAAGTGATCGAAGCTTATACAGCAGGTGTCAATGCCTATATAGAGCAATTAAGCGATAAAGAACTTCCCATAGAGTATAAACTCCTCAACTACCGACCAGAACCTTGGTCACCCTATAAGTCCGCATTGCTGCTGAAAAGCATGAGTAATGACTTAACGGGTAGAAACCACGACATTGAGCATACCAACGCCTTAGTGAAATTCGGCATGGATGACTTCATGCGCTTATACCCTGATGTATTTGAAGGGCAAGATCCCATCATTCCTAATGATAAGGTCTGGGACTTTGAGCCCGTGCTGGTAGATACCACGGAAATAAGAGCAAAGCTCAATGCGGAGAAAGTCGATATGGAAAAACAAGCGCAGCTCTTCCCTCCTATGGAATCTGACCCCTTCTTCGATCGACCTATTGAAAACTTAGGTAGTAATAATTGGGCGGTAAGCGGCGAGCGTTCAGCAAGCGGTCACCCTATTCTTTGTAATGACCCGCACCTTCGATTGAGACTTCCCTCCATTTGGGTGGAAATGCAATTGCAAACACCCGACATGAATGTTTATGGGGTAACGCTTCCAGGATCACCTAATATAGTCATTGGTTTTAACGAACACATCGCATGGGGTGTTACCAATGCAGGAAGAGATATAAAAGACTACTACAGAATTGCTTTTTCTGGTGAAGAAAGAACACATTATGTCTTCAATGGAGAACGGCGTCCAATAACACGAAAAAAGGAAACCTATAAAGTCAGACATGAGGCAGATGTAGAAGAAAGCATTCTCTACACACATCACGGCCCAATGCCTTTTGCGGATGCGAATACCACAAGTGGTGACCCCAAAGAAGAATTAGCCATGCGCTGGCAAGCCAATTACGGGTCTAATGAAATGCGTACCTTCTATGATCTGAATCGTTCTAAAAATTACGATGATTACCGATCTGCTTTAAAGACCTATGAGTGTCCGGCACAGAACTTCGTTTTCGCTTCAAAAACAGGAGATATTGCTATTTCTCAACAAGGAAAGTTTCCGGTAAAATGGGAGAGACAAGGCAAAGCCATTCTCAATGGTTGGGATGAGATAAATGACTGGCACGGATACATTCCTTTTGAACACAACCCCTACATTAAAAACCCGGGCAGGGGTTTTGTCAGCTCTGCTAATCAACATCCGGCAGCACCCAACTATCCTTACTACTATGCAGGCCCAACTTTTGAGTTTTATAGAAATCGTCGCCTGAACCAGCAATTGTCCATCATGGATGACGCTACAGTTGAAGCCATGAAGCAATTGCAGAATGACAACTATAACTTGCTCGCAGCAGAAACGCTGCCAGTTCTATTGAGCTATTTGAATGAAGGGGATTTAAACGAGCAAGAACTCAAAGCCTATAGAACGCTAAAGGCTTGGAATTTCATGAATGATCATGATCAATTGGGTCCTAGCATCTTCGAAGCATGGTTCACCGCCATTGAAAAACAACTCTGGGATGAATTAGAAGATAAAGAACGCCCTATGGTCATGCCCGCTAAAGTGGTCAGTTCAAAATTCATGACCACCCTGCCCGATGATCCATTTATGGATAAGGTCGCTACACCTGAAAAAGAAACGGCGAAAGACATTGCCCGCTCCTCTTTTCAAACAGCAGTGATCAAACTCATGCAATGGTCGGAAAACAATAGTAAAGAATACGAATGGGGAGCTTATAGGGGTTTAGTTGTTCAACACATGGCGAGAATAGACGCCTTTAGTCATTTTGACCTACCTATAGGTGGTAACAAAGGCATTCTCAATGCGACCAGCCAATTCGCAGGCCCCTCTTGGAGAATGGTGGTTGAATTAGGAGATAAAATGGAAGCCTGGGGCGTATACCCCGGTGGGCAAGATGGAAACCCTGGCAGTCCATACTATGATGATATGTTAGGAAAATGGGCGAAAGGAGAATACTACAAACTGAACTTCTACAAGCAAGTGCCCAGCGAAGACAGTGAGCAGGTGCTGGATACTTATCAATTAACTCCTTGACCCAACCCAAGCAAAGCACGTTTAAACACCTTCCTTTTTTAGCCTTCCAAATCTATTATATAATGCTTACTTGGTATCAGAGCACCTTCGCTATCATTTTGTTTGGTTTCATTTTAACCTATTTCCTGCCTTATTGGTGGTTGGTGGTTCCTGTAGCCGGACTAAGTTTGCTTTTCGGTAAAAAGTACCGTTCTGCCATGCCCGCATTTTTAAGCGGATTTATTGGTGTGGCACTACTATGGCTGATTTGGATGCTGTTCTTTCAATATCAAAACGATGGCATTTTAGCTGGCCGAATAGCTGGTGTTTTAAATATCTCTTCTGCTTGGCTTTTGATCGTGATTTCTTGTTGCATCAGCGGTTTCTTGGGTGGCTTGGGCGGATTATGTGGCTACTACGCCAGAATGTTTTTCAGATGACCCATTGACATTGTCGGTCAAAAGACTTATCTTAATTTATGCGAATGCATTTATTTTCCGCATATCTAAACGACTTGCCTTATGAGAACACCCAACAATGAGATTTTGGTCTACTACGATCCAAATTCAACAACAGCGAGAAAAGTACTGGCTCTTGCCCGTACCATGGCCCCTAATGTCAATGAAGTGGAATACCACAAAACCAAGTTTACTGGTAAAATGTGGAGGAGTTTGCTGACCAGCTTGGATCTTCACCCTAAAAAATTATTAAACAAAGCTCATCCTTACTATCAAGAAAATATTAGAGGGAGAGATTTTGATGATGAAGGCTGGCTACGTATTCTTATTCACAACCCGGATCTGATCAAAGCACCCATAGCCATTAAAGGTAATAATGCGGTATTATGTGATAATCCGAGTGAAATCTTCAAACTTTAAATAGTAGTTTACAACAATTCTTTTTCTTTAAAGGGCGTTCGCTGCATATTGATCAGAGAGTATCTGATCATAGTATGGAGCCATCGCCCTTTTATCGTAGCGAGAAACATACTGTTGGGTTTTGATCAAACGCAATTGCTTCCAGTGCACAACAAGCCATTTTAAGCGTTTATACAATTCATCCTCATCTGAATAGTAAAACAAATTCTGATCACTAACAGGTATATGTTCCGGATAGGCCAAACGCTTGGGCAATAATGGGAAACAGTCGCAATACATCGCCTCTACCACGCTCCCACCAAAAAAATCTTGATTAGAAGTTACCGCTAAAATATCCGACCGCCACAGCCACTGGGCATAGGTCTTAAAATCTTCCGCATAGCCGAACTGTACAATGCGATCCCCTAATTTTTCTTGTGCGGTTTTGAAAATCGCAGGTTGCTTCTTGTACTGCTCTCCTAGTACAGCAACTTCAAACGCTAAGCCTTCTTCTGCTAATTGAAAGAGCATTTCAAAGAATGCTTCCGGGTTTTTATCGTACTCCCAGCGGTGATTCCAAAGCAGTAAGGGTACTTGTTTTTCTTGCAGCTCTATATCGTCGGGTTTGTGGGCGTCAAAACGTTTTAGATCCATCATTAGTGGCAGTACTTCGCTTTTTTCACGGATACTTTGTGCAGAACCCAACTCATTATGATCCGGGAATTGCTTCAACATTTTAGGTAATTCACCTATAAAAGAGTTGAGGTGGTAATCGGAATTGAAATAAACTCGATCCGCTGCTAATGCACTGGTATAATTAATGAAGCTGTAGTGATTGTCTCTTCCCTTTTGCACATCCTGATCGGTGGGCGACCAAGGGTAGGTCAGTTGGTTTTCGTGAAAATAAATGGCGGTGGGTATGTGGGCCGTATACTTGCGACTTAGGGCTAAGAAGGTGCTCAGGTCAAGCATATCTGTGGCAAGGATCAAATCGGCTTCGCACTGTTTTTCTTCGTACATACGTGCTAGACTGACGGCTGCGCCATGCATGCGCCATTTCCAGTACCTGCCCGGTAGGGTCAGTAGTTCTACTTGATGCGCACTGCTTTCTTGGTAACTCAAGGCCCAGCTTTTGTGCGAAGCAGTAAAAAAGGGTTCTAATAGTAAAATCTTCATTTAGAGGTCGTTCATCAGTACAAAGCCAGCAATCAAAAGTAAGACATTCAGCATTCAAAATTATTATCCCTTTCTGCGAGGGATAGCAGTGGTTATGAAGCCGCTGAATGCGCCCTGTTTGGCGGCGTA
>JAHDGT010000278.1 GCA_020631675.1 Bacteroidota bacterium | reverse complement strand
GTTAAACTATATAGATCTTTTACCCAGCAGTTTTCTGGTATTGGAAAACGATCTTCAAACAAAATAGCACCGCTGTCAATGCCTGCTTCTAACTGATGTAGCGTAGTACCAAAAACCTTTGCCTGATCAATAATGGCAAAACTGAACTGATTGCAACCCCTATATTCAGGTAGTGGAGCCATATGCAGATTGACGGCTAAGATTTTTGCTTGATCAATATGCTGCTGTTTAAGAATCAAATGGTATTGCACAGAGAGTATAAAATCACAAACTGGAATCTCGTCAGGATGCTGGATCAATGCTATTCCATTTTTTTCAGCTAAGGCCCTAATGCTTTTTGAAGACCGATTTAAAGTTGTTGATTCATTAGTACCTACAGCAACAATTACTACATTCAGCTGCTCTTGCCACTGTAAAAGAAAAGAAAGACATTCATGACCAATGGTTTTTGAACCTAGGAATACAATTTTCTTATTCATCTATAAACTATCTTTTCGCTTTAAAGCAAAGAAGATACCTATAAATAACACAAAATTCAAGAGCGTGAGCGCTATCAAATTGCTTCTTAGTTCTTCGGGCAAGCCTATGGTGTTCGGTAAATTGAGAAACTCGACCGCGTTGAAATTCAAATAAGCTAAGCTATCCGGTTTCAGAGGGTCTGGGGTCGTATAGTTCCTCACGGTGTCTTGTATGTACGCAAAGCCTTCTGTTCCCCAACGAGAGAACATACTATAACTGGCATATTCTACCGCGCTTTTCTCGGGTATAGCTGTTATGACACCAGCAAGCATGATTTGTGGTATCAGCACTATGGGTACTACACTCATTACCTTCTCTGTATTACTTACAATTGCAGAGATGAGTAAGCCCAACAAGGTGGCACTAAAGGACAGGTAGAGCATTAAGCCGCTATACTGCCAAAAATTACTCATTCTAAGGGTATCATTACCAAGTATGTTATAGAGTATGCCTACAAAGAGAAAGGCTTGTATTGCACTAAAAAAGGTCAGCACAACCACCTTGCTCAATATATAAGGCATTAAGCGTAAGTTGAACATGCGCTCTCGCCTATAAATGGCTAACTCGCCCACTATTTCTTTCGCACTATTATTCGTTCCGAACCAGATCGCGGAAATGGTCATTAAAAAGAGTACACTCAGTTCCACCTCTTCAAAAATCAAGGCAACAAGACCTGCTATGATCGGTGCTTGGAGCAACATGATCAATGTATTGGTACGGTCGCTCAATTTGATATTGAAGTAGCGCATGGTCAGCCAAAACCATTGCTTAAAGAAAGGTTCTTTGCTGTGCTTGTCTAATTCTTCATTGGGTTGATGCTGTGCATTGGCTTGACCCGTTATGGCTTTGAGTTTAGCTGACCATTTTTGCCCTTGTTCCTTTGTTCTGTTTTTGGTGTAGACTTCAATGACATTTTTCGCACCGAAAAACTCCAGGTATTTTTCTTTATCACCAAAGTAGGTCAAGTATCCCCCTTTAGATAAGAAGATGACTTTATCAACATAGAAAAGGTCATTGGGCTTGTGAGTCACCATTAAAATACTGGTCCCTTTACGTGCCAGTTCTCTTACGCACAATAAGAAATCCTCTATCGTTTCTGGATCAAGTGGTGAAGTCGGTTCGTCTAAAAACAATATGGAAGGATCCGTAAGTAGCTCTACAGCAATGCTAACTCGCTTACGCTGCCCGCCACTTAATTCACTGATCTTACGAGAGCGAATTTCTGGATCGTTGATGTTTAAATTGGTCAGTACCTCATCTATCTTAGCTTTGATGTCTTCTTTGGTTACATCATCACTAAGGCGTAGTTTGGCGGCGTAGCGCAGAGAGTTTTCTACACTTAATTCTCCATGTACGATATCATCTTGTGGTACGTAGCCGATCAATCTCTTTAGATAGTCGTAATTGGCGTAAAGATCCAAGCCATGGATCATCACCTTACCATTCGTAGCAGGCGCATCGCCATTCAAAGCTTTAAGAAGAGTAGACTTTCCACAACCAGAAGGACCCATGATGGCTACAAAGTGCTTATTCGGGATCTGGAAGCTGACATCATTCAAGATGGTGATCTTACCTCCAGCGACCGTACGAATCAAACGATCAGCGATGATGCTGACAGATTCTTGCGAGCGTATATCTTGTGCACTTCTACTTAGCTTGAACTTATATGGACCAATGTGAATGTCATCATGTTCTGTGATGTTTCTTGGCGAAGTAATGCGATAGCCATTGACATAAGTCCCATTTTTGCTTCCCAGATCTTCAATTCTGAAGGAACCGTCAGATTGACGTTTGATCAGTGTATGTTTACGGGATATGGAAAGCTTGGGCAGAACAATATCACATTCTTTAGCTCTACCAATGACTATGGTTTGCCTTTGCTGTAATAAGTCCGCCAAATTAGTTGTTTGGCGTTGTGTCGACTCTTTACTATTTGCAGTTGAAGATGCTGTTTTGTCTTTGCTGGGTATATTCAAATCTATGCCCGCATCTTTAGCCTTATCCAAGAAGTTCTTAGATGGTATATAAGCTACGGTATGATCTAGCTCCTCCGCATTATCATTTTTAGGAGGATTGGGAGTTTTAGGAGAACTGCTAGTGTGTTCAATTCTTGAATTAGAAGTACCTTCTTCGAATTCAGTGGTTTTAGTTTTTTTCGGTTCGGGGGTATTCTGTATTTTTTCCTTAGCTTTTGAAGGGGTGTTTGTTTGCTCTTCGATTATGAAGGTTACGCTCAATTCAAACTTACTGTGTTGCCCTAATTTGATTCGATCTCCATCTTTTAGCTTCGACTGACCTTTTATACGAAGTCCGTTCACAAAGACGCCAGAAGCACTATAAGTGTCTTTAATGAACAGTTGATCGAATTGATCTACGACCAATTCCGCATGTTGAGGGGAGATGTTGGAATCATCTAAATCTATAACGGCTCCATGACCTCTTCTACCTATACTAATACTGCCGACATTGCCTTTCATTATGGCAAGCTTACGTACCAATTGTCCTTGGTCGTAAAGTAAAAGTCGGGCTAATTTATCGCTCATGAATTACTAGGTGGGCTTGACTATTGCTAAGATGCCGAAAGTACGAATTTTAGCGTTCAAAGGCACGCTATTCGCACAAAAAAGCCGACTTACTCTTAACGAGCAAGTCGGCCAAAAATTTAGTTGATTTAAGATCAACGACGATTACGGTCGTCATAACGACCACCACCGCGTCTATCATCACGGCGACCACCGCCACGACGATCATTGCGATCTCTTGGTGGGCGAGGAGGACGTTCTACATAGCCTTCAGGCTTTTCTAGTAAGACTTTACGAGAAAGCTTGAATTTACCGTTTTCGATATTCAATAGTTTTACTTTCACTTTGTCGCCTGGTTCGAAGATACCCTCCATAGAAGGTAAACGAGACCAGCTGATCTCACTAATGTGTAGTAAACCTTCTTTCTTAGGTAAGATTTCAACGAAAGCACCGAATTCTTTAATGCTGGTTACTGTACCCTCATAGACCTCACCAATTTCAGGCTCAGAAGTCAATAAGCGTAGGTAATCCACACATTTCTTCATGTTGTCAGCATCATTGCTGTACACCAATACTTCAGCAGTTTTGCTGTCTATCTCTTCGATATTGATATTGGTTTCTGTTTCACGCTGTAGCTCTTGGATGTGCTTTCCACCAGGGCCGATGATCATACCTACATATTCCAATGGAACGACCAAACGCTCGATACGAGGAGCATGTGATTTTGGTTCTGTACGAGGTGCATCGATCACTTCGTTCATTTGTTCCAAGATGTGCAGGCGACCTCTGTTCGCTTGTTGTAAAGCGGCACGCAATACCTCATAAGGCAAACCATCCACTTTGATGTCCATTTGAACGGCACAGATACCTTCAGCTGTACCCGTTACTTTGAAGTCCATATCACCCAAGTGATCCTCATCACCTAAGATGTCAGTTAGTACGGCCACTCTTGAACCATCGCTGATCATACCCATCGCGATACCGGAAACAGCCCCTTTAATTGGAATACCAGCATCCATCAATGCTAATGAACCAGAACAAACGGTAGCCATTGAGGAAGAACCATTAGATTCCAATACATCAGATGTTACACGGATGGTATAAGGATTATCTTCTTCAGAAGGCATTACTTGCTTTAAAGAGCGCATTGCCAAGTTACCATGCCCAACTTCTCTACGGCTAACCCCACGAATAGGTTTTACTTCACCAGTACAATAAGGAGGGAAGGTATAGTGCAACATGAATTTGTTGAAGGTCACACCAGTTGGTCTGTCGATCAACTGCGCATCTGACTTCACACCCATCGTAACAGAAGCGATCGCTTGTGTTTCACCACGAGAGAATAAAGAACAACCGTGAGGAGAGTCGAAAAGGTCAACTTCAATATGTAGCGGGCGAACTTCATCCAAACGACGACCATCTAGACGAATTTGCTCGTCGAGGATCATGTTACGAATCACTTTCTTCTCTACTTTTTTCAAGTAGCGTTTAGCAAATGCTACATCATCCGCATCCGGTTCTTCACCTAAAGTTTCCATGAAGTCGGCTTTGACCTCAGATAAACGTTCTTTACGAACATGTTTAGGCAAAGCACCACGAGCGATTTCTAAGATGCGATCAGAAGCGAAATCTTCAACCTTAGCCAGCATTTCCTCATTTTCTTGGAATGCTACTATTTCACGCTTTGGTTTGCCGATCTCAGCAGCCATTTCGTTTTGCAATTGGCACATGCGCTTGATCGCTTCGTGCCCTACTTTTATTGCTTCTACTAAATCTTCTTCGCTACACTGATCAGCTTCGCCTTCCACCATGGTCACGTCCTTTTCTGTAGCACCAACAATGACCTCAAGATCAGCGCGTTCTAAATCTGAAGTTCTAGGATTGACAATGAATTCCCCATCAATTCTAGCGACACGACATTCCGCGATAGGACCTGCAAAAGGAATATCAGAAACGCTCAATGCCGCACTTGCTGCTAAACCAGCTAATGCATCTGTCTTCACTTCAGGGTCAAAAGAGAAGATGTTGATGATCACTTGAGTATCATTGTAGTAATCATCAGGGAATAGTGGACGTAAGGCACGATCCACTAAGCGAGAGATCAAAATCTCATCATCATTCAAACGACCTTCTCTACGCTGGAAACTTCCAGGGATACGACCGTTTGAGAAGAATTTTTCTTGGTAATCAACAGAAAGAGGGAAAAAGCTCGCATTTTCTCTTGGCTCGTGCGCACTTACTACAGTACAAAGCAAAGCGGCTTTGCCCATTCTTAATAATATAGATCCATCTGCTTGACGGGCTAGACGGCCCGTTTCTAGCGTGATGCTTCTTCCATCACCTAGATCAAAGGACTTAATAGTTGGAGTCCAACTCATAGTTAATTGCTTGATTTGCGAAAGCTGGGCATGGATATGCCAGCATTCTTGTATCCGCGCTAAGTCGCGTCGGATCACATGATTTTCTTAATTGTAATCGAAATCGTAGATGTAATGGGCAGACAGAAAAAGAATGCCCAGCAGACTGGAAAAACAAAAGGAGCATGTGTAATACATACTCCTTTTGTATCCGTAGGGTAACGGACTATACTTGTTTTAAAGAATCACGTAAGCCTAATTGCTTCATCATATCACGATACTTGAAGATGTCTTTACGTGCGATGTAACGTTGCAATCTTCTACGTTGACCTACCATTTTCACCAATGAACGGCGAGTGGCGTGATCTTTTCTGTGTGTCGCTAAATGTTCATTCAAATGCTCGATGCGACGTGTCAACATCGCTACTTGAGCTACTACAGAACCAGAGTTGTCTTCTGATCCTCCGAATTCTTTGAATAACTGCTTTTTATCCTCTGTGGATAAGTAGGTTAGTTTACTCATTTGTTAAAACTCTGTTTGTTAACTGCTTTAAGTCTTAGTCGTCTTGTATGCGGGCGCAAAGTTACAGTATTTCGTGCTGAGTTAATAATAATTCGGGCATAGAATAAAGAAGAATTTTTCAGAGCGGGAACTTTAAGCACTAAATATGGTTTATACCACTATCGATGCGGAAGTGCTTCTGTCAGAAAAATATCATGTTGATTAAATTTTTTTGAAAATTTGCTTGTACGTTAGAATCACTTTTCCGTATCTTTGCAATCCCTTAACGAAAGGGCGTTTTGATCCTGTAGCTCAGCTGGTAGAGCATATCACTTTTAATGATAGGGTCCTGGGTTCGAGCCCCAGCGGGATCACAACAATAATAAGAGCGTTCAACTTCGGTTGTACGCTCTTTTTTTATGCCTATTGAGGAATAAACGAGCAATTTGCCGCGCGAGGGATAGTAGTGGTTATGAAGCCGCTGAATGCGCCCTGTTTGGCGGCG
>JAHDGT010000277.1 GCA_020631675.1 Bacteroidota bacterium | reverse complement strand
CCATAACGCAAACGCAAGACTTTTTGATCTTCACCTAATGCGTTCGCCTCCTCCATGTATTCTTTCTTCGCCAATGTAGACTTTTGACTCAATAGGACTTTGGTGTCTTCGATCAGCTGTCGTTGACTTCTGAAGTAAGTCGGCATTAAATTCACGCCTAAACCACTGACTTCCATTTCCGCCTGTGCTACAGTATCTCTAATACTGATTAGATACACATCTGTCTGTGCGCTATTAGAGGTGGGTTTATTATCTCTTACTTCTCCATAATAATACAGCTCATCTCCAGGCTGTAAATCCAATTTTTCCGCTTGCAGTTGTAGGCTATAATTGAAGGAGCCATCCGCATCTTTCCATTGGCGAGTAAAAGGCAAACGCTCTTCTCTGAATTTGACCGACTCTCCTTCTCCTGAAGAAACCGTTAAGACCAATTCCGCTTCCTTTATGCCATAATCATCCTTAGCAGCGATAGATACTTTAATGGACTCTTTGGTATCTGGCTCTAAGTCGATATAGCTGGCTCTCGGTTCAACAAAACGCACAAGCGGTGCGCGATCCGCTTCTACTTTAATGGCTTGAATATCTGTACTATGAGTAGTTGGATCGGCTAGATCAAAACGCAGATAGTAGTAAGAAGATCGCAATGCCTCCCACTGCGCCTGCCATTGAAAGGCTTGCTTTACCAATGGTATTCGTGTTGATTCTCCTACTATTAATTGTCCGCTTTTCGGACTGCGATTCGTACCAACAAACCAATGTAAAAGACTTCCTTCTGGTACATTCAACTCACTTAACTCACTATCATAAGCGGGGAGTTGGGTGTAGGTGGGTGGCGTAATGCGAATACGGGCTTTAGTGATGTCAAAAGGAGCCAAGGCATTCTTCTCTGCTTGTCCTTCTGCTAATGATTCATCACTTGAATTCCAATTTTGAAATACCTCCTCCCCCTGCTTTGCTAAGGCTGAAAAACTGCTTTGTACAGGTGTTGCCCATAAAGCTATTGCGGTCAATGACAATACGCCCATTACAATATAGGGCTGGATAGTAGCCCTAGTTAGTGAAGCGTTGGGCAAACCTGACAATGCAGCAGCCGTTCGTTCATATTGTAAACTTTGTAAAGGCGGTAGATCTGCTTGGTCCGCCAATAATAAATGGGCACTTTCTTCTAAGCTGGAATAGCGTTCATTCAATCGACTGCATACTTCCGCTACACTCAATTGCAAAGGCGCACCTATATACCAAGCAAAGCCAAATAGCAGCCCCAAAAAAGAAGCAGCCTTCCAAGCCGTTTGATTAGAAGCACCCGTATGTAAAAACACCAAATACAAACAGATGCCGAGCAATGCGATCAAAGCAATGCGCAACAGCCAATGTCGCCACAAATAGGTGCGACGATAGGCTTGTAAGCGTTGTATGGGTGATTTTGTCAAAGGTTAATGCTTAGGTATGCTGCTGCAAAATAATCAATACTTGAGGTAGTTTAAAATTTCTTTAATGGGCTGCAAAATCGTCTTTTCAGCGCTGTTTTCGCATTTTTTTCCCACCGTAGCGCTGCTATGCCGCTCAAAAAACGCTTCAACAGCACTAAAAATCCTGATTTTTCGCCAGCATCAAGAAACTTCAAACTACCTCATTATCTTGCATGCCTGTTCAAAAAACAATGACATGGAAGCATATATATTCGACGCCATTAGGACGGTCAGAGGAAAAGGTAACCGCAAAGGCGCATTGATCGGCATCACACCGACAGAATTAGCCACTCAGACTTTAACAGCACTAAAAGAAAAACACGATTTAGATACCACTCAAGTGGAAGACGTTATTCTGGGTTGTGTGGGGCAAGTGATGGACCAAGCGGCAAACATCGCTAAGAATGCCGCACAGCATTCTCAATATGGGGATCACCTTTGTGGTGTAACCCTAAATCGTTTCTGCGGATCAGGTTTAGAATCGATCAATCAAGCAGCCGCTTATGTGAAGTCCGGATTCCGCCAATTGATCATCGCCGGTGGTGTAGAGAGTATGTCGAGGGTGAAGATGGGTGCTGATGGTGGGGGTATGTTCATGGATCCCGCACTCGCCATTCCCGGACATATCGTTCCACAAGGTATTTCCGCCGATCTCATTGCCTCTAAATATGGCTACTCTCGTGATGATGTGGATCAGTTCGCCTACACTTCTCAAATGCGGGCCGCGGAAGCGGAAAAAGACGGTCGATTCGCTTCCAGAATCGCGGTGAAAGACATCAATGGCATTGATGTACTGAATACAGATGAAAACATTCGCCCTTCAACCACAGTAGAGGGACTCGCTACGCTAAAGCCTTCTTTCGCCATGATGGGTGCTATGGCAGGATTTGATGCCGTAGCGGTAGACCGTTACCCAGAAGTAGAAACCATAGCGCATGTGCACCATGCGGGTAATTCCTCCGCTATTGTTGATGGGGCGGCTATCGCTTTAGTAGGCAGTAAAGCAATCGGTGAACAATTGGGCTTAAAGCCTCGCTTTAAAATTCGTGCGGCCGCTATTCACGGAACCGACCCCACCATTATGTTAACAGGTATTGGTCCCGCTTCGCATAAAGCCCTGAAACAAGCAGGCATGAAGCCTTCTGATATTGACCTCTTTGAGATCAATGAAGCCTTCGCTGCCGTAGTGATCAAAGCCATGGATGATATTGGGGTGGATCACTCAAAAGTAAATGTGAATGGTGGTGCGATCGCACTGGGTCACCCGCTTGGTGCTACAGGCTGTATGCTAACCAGTACCCTCATGGATGAATTAGAGCGCAGAGACCTGAATACCGGCTTAGTCACCCTTTGTATTGGTGGTGGTATGGGGATCGCGTCTATCATTGAAAGAGTATAAATTTTAAAATCGAGAAGAAACAAAGATGTCAACAATAAAAAACGAATACCTCAACTATAACGTAGGCACAGATGGCATCGCCATCATCAGCATTGACCAAGTCAATAACCCTACCAACCTCTTCAGCTATGAATTCATTGCCGCTTACTTTGAAGCGGCACAAGCAGCCCTAGACAATGCCGATGTAAAAGGCGTGATCGTCACCTCCGCACAGCGCATGTTCATGGCAGGTGCCGACCTCCGCATGTTGGTCAAGCCCGTTGATGATGTAGCTGCTTTCTTTAAAGGCATGATGCAAAATCACCAGTCGTTCCGAGCCATAGAAACCAGTGGTAAGCCTTTCGTCGCGGCGATCAATGGTACTGCCTTAGGTGGTGGCTTCGAGCTTTGCCTGACTTGCCACCACAGAATAGCCATCAATAGTACCAAGATCAAACTGGGTTTCCCAGAGTCTAAAGTAGGTTTACTACCCGGTGGGGGCGGAACGGTTAAAGCGCCTTACCTCATGGGCATGCAGAACGCATTGACCTACTTGCTACAAGGCAAAGAAGTTCGTCCGCCTCGCGCATTGAAAGATGGCTTGATCAACGACTTAGCCGAAAACCAAGAAGAGCTGATCGCGAAAGCCAAAGCTTGGATCGCAGCCAACCCCAATCCGGTGCAGCCCTGGGATGATAAAAAATACAGAATCCCCGGTGGTAGCTTCTGGACACCCAAAAGCGTACAAACACTAATGGGCGCGGTCGGAAACGTATCTAAACTATCTCACGGCAATTATCCCGCACAACGCTACATCTTAGGCGTAGTACATGACGGTTCTCAATTGCCTTTTGATAGAGCTTTAGAGGTAGAAGCCCGCTACTTCACCAAACTGGCCAGCGGTAAGGTGTCTCAGAATATGATCCGCACTGGCTTCATCGGCATGCAAGCCGCTAAAAAAGGGAAAGCCAGACCTAAGAACGAGCCTAAATACGAAGTAAAAAAACTGGGCATTTTAGGTGCGGGTATGATGGGTGCAGGGATCGCTTATGTATCCGCCAAGGCGGGTATGGAAGTGGTATTGAAAGATGTCACTTTAGAGAATGCTGAGAAAGGCAAAGCCTACTCCACCAAACTCTTAGATAAAGCGATTGCGAGAGGACGTTCTACAGCAGAGAAAAAAGAGACCCTATTAAGCCGCATCACCCCTACCGACGACCCGAGTGCCATGCAAGGCTGCGACTTGGTCATTGAAGCGGTATTTGAAGATCCTAAGCTGAAAGACCGAGTCACGAAAGAAACCGAAAAGGTATTGGCAGATGATAAGATCTATGCCTCTAATACCTCCACCATTCCCATTACGCTCTTAGCCAAATCTTCTGAGCGACCAGAGAGCTTCATCGGCATTCACTTCTTCTCTCCTGTTGATAAAATGCCTTTGGTAGAGATCATCGTAGGTGAAAAATCATCCGACAAAGCCATTGCTGCTGCGGTAGATTATACCGTTGCCATTGGTAAAGTACCTATCGTAGTGAATGACAGTAGAGGCTTCTTCACCTCTCGTTGCTTCGGCACCTTCGTCAATGAAGGCATGTTCCTTTTGGAAGAAGGAGTTCCTGCCGCCATGATCGAAACCATTGCCCGCAAAAAAGGAATGCCCGTTGGTCCACTTGCCGTACATGATGAGGTGACACTCACACTGAGTAAATACGTGATCGAGTCTAACCCGAATCGAGATGAAAAAGAAGAAACCAGACGCTCCTATAAAATTTTAATGGAGCTGATCAATAAAGGCAGAACCGCGAAAAAAGACGGTGCGGGTTTCTATGATTACCCAGCAGGCGAGAAAAAGAAATTGTGGCCCGGATTAGCAGAAATGTACAAGTCTGACCCCACTACTTTAGATGAGGAAACCATTGCCAAACGCATTATGCACCGCCAAGCCATAGAAAGCTTCCGCTGCTTGGATGATGGCGTACTGAACTCGGTTGTTGATGGTGATATTGGCTCTGTCTTAGGCTGGGGCTTCCCCATATATACTGGCGGTGCCCTCTCCTATATCGACTTTGTAGGCATTAAAAACTTCGTAGCGGATTGCGATCGTTTCAAAGCCCAATACGGCAATAGATGGGAGGTACCTAGCAGCTTACGCGCCTTAGCAGAAGCAGGCAAATCCATACATGATTTCGCCCTTGCAGGGGTGGTCTAAGCCATTATCTCTTAAAAAAACTTTGTGTCCCTTTGTGTTCTTCTTTCTTCGTGGTCAGCAAAATTTTGTATCAACAAAACCATTTACCACAAAGAACGAAGGGCACGAAGTTACACGAAGAAATGTTTGACCCTTGTTTCTAAAATCCAGCCATTGAAGCTACTAGAAGGCATAAAAATCATTGACTTCACCCGACTATTACCCGGACCACTTGCCACTCACCTACTCGCCCAAATGGGTGCCGAAGTCATTAAAATAGAAAGCCCCAAGCGCATGGATTATGTGCGTATGAGTGGCGTACAAGTAGATGGCGCAAGCGTTCTATTCCACCAGCTCAACCACAATAAAACACTAAAAATGGTGGATTACTCCACCCCCTCAGGCAAGCAAGAAATTCTGGATCTGATCCAAGGTGCGGATGCCGTGATCGAGCAATTCCGACCGGGTGCGATGGCGGCTTGGGGCTTTGGTTATGAACAGCTCAAAGCACAGTTTCCTGGCTTGGTCTATGTGTCTATCACGGGCTATGGGCAGAATAATGACTACGCCCAAGAAGCTGGCCATGATTTCAACTATATGGCTTACTCCGGCATGATGAGTTTGCTCAAAGACGAACAAGGCAAACCCCTCGTACCCGACACCCAGTTCGCGGATATCGCAGGTAGTTATATGGCGGTCATGGCACTACAAGCCGCCCTCCTTCAAAAAAGCAAAAGCGGTAAAGGCAGCTTTGTAGATGTATCGCTGGCAGATGCCATTAACCCATTCCTGATCTTGCCCTATTCCCTACATAAAGGCGGGCTGGATCAACGTCAAGTCAACCTCATCAACGGTACAACCACTGTTAACTACGCCGCCTACCAATGTGCCGATGGCAAATGGCTGGCCGTTGCCGCCATGGAGATCAAATTCTGGAACAACATCTGCGATCTCATCGACAAAGCCGATTGGAAACGCAAACACGAATTAGAACTCACCCTCGCCAACTTCAATAAACAAGAAGTCATAGACTTTTTCAAAAGCAAAGATCGAGACGAGTGGATGCAATTATTCCAAGGCAAAGACACTTGCGTCTCCCCCATCTTAGAACTCGAAGAATTAGAACAGCACCCCTACCACCAGCAAAAAAACACCTTTGAAAATTTTGAAACGCCTAATGGTACACCATTGAATACGGTGGCTTTGCCCTTTAACGTCAAAACGTAATCAATAAAAAAATCCCATTTGTAGGGGAGCACCCATGTGTGCTCCCGCCTACGACAGAAAAGATCATTCAAACTAAGGAACGCTCTTTATCCACCTGCCCACAACAGAAAAACATTATTTGTAGGGGAGCACCCATGTGTGCTCCCGCCTACGAC
>JAHDGT010000276.1 GCA_020631675.1 Bacteroidota bacterium | reverse complement strand
TACCCACCAAATAAATCCACGATAGCAATCCCCCCCTTTTTATTGCGGGTAGTTGCCATGATAAAACAAATCGCATAAAACCACATTGGCGTAAAGTAGGTAAAGCCGCAATGCCTTATCTTCGCGCCCGCATGAACAAGATACTCGCTAAACCCATTATTATTGCCGTGGATGGTTTTGCCTCTTGTGGTAAAAGTACCCTGGCTAAAGACCTTGCCAAAGCCCTGAATTACATTTATGTGGATACGGGAGCGATGTACCGTTCGGTGACGCTCTATTGCATGGAGAACAAGGTGGATATTGCTGACCCTAAAGCGATCGATGCGGCTTTGCAGGCGATCAATATTCGTTTTGAGCGCGCTACGGAGGATGCTTCTTTGAGGGTATTGCTGAATGATCGGGATGTGACTTTCGACATACGTACGGATGCCGTGAATGCGAAGGTGAGTGATGTGGCTACGATCGGTGCGGTGCGGGAGGCGATGGTGAAGCAGCAACATACTTACGGGGTGGATAAGGGCTTGACGATGGACGGGCGTGATATTGGTACGGTGGTTTTCCCGGAGGCGGAGTTGAAGCTGTTCGTGACCGCGAGTACGGATGTGCGCACGCAGCGCAGGTATGATGAAATGATCGCCAAGGGTATGGAGGCGGATTTTGAGCTGATCAAAGCGAATTTATTAGAACGGGATCGGATTGATTCCGGCAGAGCTATTTCGCCTTTACGTAGGGCGGAGGATGCTGTTTTAATAGATAATTCGGACTTGAGTAGGCAGCAGCAGTTGGAGGTGGCGCTTCGTTTGGCGGAGTTGGCCGCGAAGGGCGGTTCTGATTTGAGTGAATGAATGAATAACCTATAATCGAGATATTTTACAATGAGTACATTTGATCTGATCGTTATTGGAAGTGGCCCTGGGGGCTATGTAGCGGCTATTCGTGCTTCGCAATTGGGCATGAATGTGGCTGTTGTGGAAAGAGAGTCTTTAGGGGGCATCTGCCTGAATTGGGGCTGTATTCCTACGAAGGCTTTGTTGAAGAGCGCACAGGTGTTCAACTATATTCAGCATGCTTCTGATTTTGGTATTAAGGTGGACAACGCATCGGCTGATTTCGGGCAGATGATCGGTAGATCGCGCCAAGTGGCCAATGGTATGAGCAAGGGGATCCAGTTCTTGTTCAAGAAGAATAAGATCACGGTTTTGAATGGTTTTGGGCAGCTGGCCAGTCCGAATAAAGTTTTGGTGACAGCTGCTGATGGCACTAGAGAAGAGCATATGGCGGCGCATATTCTTATTGCTACGGGTGCTCGTTCTAGAGAATTGCCTTTCTTGCCGCAAGATGGTAAAAAGATCATCGGTTATCGCGAGGCAATGAGCTTGGCGGAGCAGCCTAAGCGTTTGGTTGTTGTGGGTGCTGGTGCGATCGGTGTGGAGTTCGGTTACTTCTACAACAGCATTGGTACGGAAGTGACCATTGTTGAGTATATGGATCGCTTGTTACCTGCTGAAGACGCGGATGTGTCTAAAGAACTGGGCAGACAGTTCAAAAAGCAGGGCATTGGCGTTAAGACCAATACAAGTGTGAAGCGTGTGGATACCAGTGGCGCTGGCTGCGTGGTTCATGCTACGGATAAAAACGGTAAAGAACTGACCATTGAGTGTGATGTGGTCTTGAGCGCGGTGGGACAAGCGGCGAATATTGAGAACATCGGCTTACAAGAGAATGGTGTTCAAACGGATCGTGGCACGATCGTAGTGGATGATTTTTATAGAACCAATGTGGCTGGTGTCTATGCGATCGGTGATGTGGTGAAGGGTCCGGCATTGGCACATGTGGCCAGTGCGGAGGGCATCATCTGCGTTGAAAAAATCGCGGGCATGGATGTGGAGCCTTTGGATTATGGTAATATTCCGGGTTGTACGTATTGTGTGCCTGAGGTGGCGAGCGTAGGTATGAGCGAGGCAGCTGCTAAGGAAGCGGGCTATGAGATCAAAGTGGGTAAATTTCCCTTCTCGGCTTCGGGTAAAGCAAGTGCCGCTGGTCATAAAGAAGGTTTCGTGAAAGTGATCTTTGATGCGAAGTATGGCGAGTGGTTAGGTGCGCACATGATCGGCTATAATGTTACCGAAATGATCGCTGAGGCGGTTGCTGCTCGTAAGTTGGAAACGACCGGGCATGAGATCATTAAAACGGTTCACCCGCACCCTACAATGAGTGAGGCGGTGATGGAGGCTGCTGCGGCGGCTTATGATGAGGTGATTCATCTTTAATGATTCATTTTCAATGATTTAATGCGAAAACCTTGACTAAACGATTTAAATCGTTTAGTCAAGGTTTTTTTTACTTCTACTATTTTAAAGCCTGTCTTGAATCTAATATTATTGTGCTTTTCTTTGCCTTGATGCAAAGAAACAAAAATCAAGACTGTTTTCATTTCTTAACGCTATTTCGATCCAAAAAAGCTAAAATCCAGAGACTCACCGACTGCGTCAGGCTCAGACAAGTCTGGATTTCTTAACGCCTTTTTGAACCGAAATAACTAAAATGAAAAAGGTCAATCTTTTTTATCATTTAGTTATAGTTTCTTCTATTGTTTGAACTACTTTCCACTACAAGTGTAGGAGCAAATAAAAGCTCCTATGTCGGATTCCGCATCTTTATCCATATCTACTCAACAACGCAATTTTGAATTAGTAGCTGTAGTGCTTACTGGTTTGGGCAAGTTCCTTTTTATGGACTGGCTCAACCTTAAGCTGGCATACATTTTAGTAGCTATCCTATTCTGGTCGGGCTATGTGCTTTATCAGCAACAAAAGCAGCCCGGTATTCTTTCTTATTGGGGACTAAGTACTGTATCATTCTTCAAAAGTTTTTGGTCTCTATTTCCCATTTTCATAGGCATTAGTTTGCTTGCAGTTTGCTATGGTCAATATAGCGGTAGCTCCGTTTTAGACCTCAGCATCCTAGCCATTCTCCTCCTCTATCCCATTTGGGGCATTATCCAACAGTTCATCATTATCGCTTTAGTTGGGCGAAACTTAAAAGACCATTCCAAAATCGATTTGAATAAGTCAACGATCATCGCCATCACTGCCTTTGTATTTGGGATTGTACACTATCCGCATCCTCTCTTGATAATAGCCACCTTTCTTCTTGCCCTTGTTTACACGCATTTATACTTGAAAGGCTATAATCTGCTGGTATTGGGCATCTATCACGGCTGGCTCGGTGCAGTGTTTTATTATACGGTTTTAGGAAGGCATGCCTGGAATGAGGTTTTCGAGGCTGTATCTTTTTAAAGATTTTAGCTAGCTTCGCGCTATGATAAAAGTCGGAGAATACCAAAGCCTCACCATTGAGCGTGAAATGCCACAAGGGCTATACTTATCAGATGGCAAAGGCAATGAAGTGCTACTGCCCCGCAATTTTGTCACACCAGAAATGCGCTTGAACGAACAGGTCGAAGTGTTCGTTTATTGCGATTCTAATGACATGGATGTGGCTACCACCGAGCGCCCTTTCTTGACGGTTGGAGAGTTTGCAGGACTAATGGTTAAAGATGTGAACCGCATAGGTGCTTTTTGCGATTGGGGCATCACCAAGCAGTTACTTATACCCTACCGCAATCAAGCGGATCCTATGGTAGTGGGCAGGAACTACATCATTTATATGTACTTGGATGAGGTGACGGATCGCTTAGTAGGTACTACTAAAATTCACCGCTACTTAAAACATGAGCAAGACGGGTCATTAGAGGTTGGTCAAGAGGTGGACCTGCTGGTTTGGCGCAAGATGAGATTGGGCTATGGGGTGATCATTAATCAAACCTATGCGGGCTTGATCTATGATAATGAATTACCGCATCGTTTACAGATCGGCGAAAAACTGAAAGGCTATGTCAAACCCTTCAGAGCTGACGCTAAAATTGATGTGAGCATCAACCCGATCGGGGTGCAATCCATCGCCCGCCAAGCAAATGTGATCCTGGAAAAATTGGAAGAAGCCAATGGCTTTTTACCACTCACGGACAAAAGCTCCCCTGAAGCTATTCGCCAAACTTTCGGACTCAGTAAAAAGCTCTTTAAAAAGTCTTTGGGCATGCTGTACAAACAGCGCATCGTTCGCTTGGAGGCAGATGGGATTTACTTGAATAAATAGCAACACAAATCACACCCATAACTCAACTCACACATGAAACAGTTTTTCTTATTGCTTCTTTTCAGCTTATCCATTACCCTTTGGATGAGTTGTGAAGACGAAACAGATCCTGCCAACGATGCTGATACGGAACAAGGCACTACGGATGATGATGGTGCGGATACGGACAGTACAGATGGTGACGGCAGCGATGGTTCTGCTACAGATTTAAGTGGTACCGATGGTATAGATGGTGACGGCGACGGCGAGGGCGATGATGCTGGAACGGATGGCAGTACCGATGGCGCAACTGATGGCAGTGCTACTGATTCAAGTGGCACGGACGGTGCGGGAACGGACGGCAGTTCTTCTGACAGTACAGGAACGGACGGTAGCGGTGACGATGGTTCTACGCCAACAGGGGATCCATTAGAAGGTCTCAACATCCTCTTCTTTGATCAAGAAATAGAGGGTATAATTGAAAGTCGGGAAGTAATCGTACAAGCACCTGATCCTATTTTAGATGGCGTACAATACCCATTGGTTTTCGCCTTTCATGGCAATGGTGGCGTGAACGACCCTTGGCAATTCCAATTAGGGGGCATGGTAGACGACCAGCAATTTATCGGGGTATACCCACAAGGGCATTTAAACTCTTGGAATTTAGGTCAAGAAGCCTCCACAGCAGATGATGTCGCCTTCGTGGATATGATCATTGATAGCCTCTTGGCTTTTCCTAATATTGACCACAGCAAACGCTATGCGATCGGCTTTTCTAATGGTGCCGCTATGGTCAATCGCTTAGGCGTACAAACAGATCATTTCAATGCCATCGCTCCTTGTGCCAGTCAACTATTAGAGATAGAAACACCCGATGTCAGCACCAACCCCATTTCCGTTTACCAAGTCTGTGGTACAATGGATGGTGTCATTCCCTATTTAGGCGGAGAAGCCGTTATGGGACATGTTTTCCTCCCCGCGTATGAAAGTGCGGAACTCTGGGCGGAAAACGCCACTTGCGAGCTAACAGCAGAAATCGACTTTATCGGTACAGACACCTTGTTCCGCTTTGTGGATTGTGAAGATGGGCACGAGATCCGCTACTATCAAAAAGAAGGAGCTAACCACGGTTTAGGCGTGGGCATGGATCCCGATTTTTACCCAAGGATCTGGGATTTCTTTAAGCTGCACTAGTGTTTATCCGATAACTCCAAAGGATCTTCCATCCCTTTAAATTCCGCGAACACCCGTTCTACCGACCAAGCTTCTGGTTTATCCGAGAACCAAGTCTTTACCCTTTTCCAAGTATTTTGGAAGAGTTCGGTATAGCGGTATCTATTCAGATCTTCTTCACTTGCCCAATAACTGTAAGTGAAGAAGATGGTTGGATCCTTAGCATCTTGCAGCAATTCCACAAAAGTACAGCCCTCTTGCGCCAATATACGCGGACGCATATATGCAAACTGTGCTATGAAATCTTCCACTCGATCCACTTTAAAGTGCATTTTCACAATTCTTACCAGCATGATTCAGCTATTTTTCCACGAAGAAAAAAGTAAATTCGCGGAAATGCTAATCTTCTAGTTATGTTAGAGAATCTTTTCACCCTTTTCATGCTGATCATGTTGCAAGCCGTTTTGGGCTTCGACAATCTATTGTACATCTCTTTAGAGTCGAAAAACGCACCCGAAGACAAAAGAGCTTATGTACGTAAAGTGGGGATTTTGATCGCCATCGCACTGCGTATCATTTTGTTATTCGTCCTTATTTCGGTCATTGGATACTTTACTAATCCCTTGTTCGATCTTCATTTTGGAGACTATATACACGGCGACTTCAACCTACACGCACTCGTAGTACTCTTAGGAGGTGTTTTCATTTTGTACACCGCCATGAAAGAGATCTTACACATGATCACTTTAGAAGAACATGAGGAGGCGCATAAACCCAAAAAATTAAAGTCTACCGGACAGGTCATTTTCGCGATCGTGATCATGAACTTAGTTTTCTCTTTTGATTCGATTCTAAGCGCGATGGCACTGACAGATGTATTTTGGGTCATGGCAATAGCCATCGTCTTCAGTGGGGTCTTAATGATCTGGTTGGCCGATCGAGTATCCGAATTTTTAGCGAAAAACAGAATGTACGAGGTACTTGGACTATTCGTCCTTTTCTTAGTAGGCGTAATGCTGATCTCGGAAGGCGGCCACCTCGCACACCTAAAGCTCTTCGGCAATGAGATCACGCCTATGAGTAAAACCACCTTCTACTTCATTCTATTCATTCTCGT
>JAHDGT010000275.1:5233-6439 GCA_020631675.1 Bacteroidota bacterium | reverse complement strand
GCAGGCTTTTTATTGCGGGTATGCGCCCGAATTAATTAATAAAATCCCCATCTGTTGAATTTTATTAACTTGTGCATTTTATCGAGGTAGTTTAAACAAGCAAGCTATGAACTGGAAAAAATGTATTTGGACCCTTTTTGTTTTAAGTCTTAGCACTTGGGGTAGCTTTCAAGTACAAGCGCAAGAGGAAAGCACTTCTGAAAGTGGTGTTATTGTTAGAATAGGTGTGGGCTATGGTATGCCTGTTGCCACTGATATCTTGGGTTTAGGCATCTACAATAGAGATATTGATACGGACGGGGATGGAACCGCGGATGGGGTAGATGTGACCACCGCCAATATGTACGGCTCATATGGGGGCGGCTTATCCGCATCTGTTGATATTGGCTACCAACTCAATCGTCATTTTGGTGTTTTGCTGGGTGCGGAGTACTTAAGTGGTAGTGAAGTGACGGTGGAAGAAGTAGTGAATTATGATATGGCGGGTGTGCAGGCAGGTTTCGACCGTTCTGTTGCCTATACCACTCAGGTAAAGCTAAAGCCTGCTCTGATGGTGTCGGCGGGCACTAAAAAAATCAATCCTTTTGCGAAAGTTGGTTTACTCATTCCTGTAGCGGGTGCGACCTATGGTACGCGAGAGAGTAATGACCCGAGTATTGTAAGTAGCTTGATTACGGTTTTTTATCCTAATGCGACTTCTTTTATCGCGGAGTCCACTACAAGAGGTGCTTTCGGTATTGGTTATGAGGGTACGATCGGTGCGAATTTCGAGCTTAATGATAAACTTGCTGTCTTTGGTGAAGTATTCGGACAAAACCTCCGCATACGCAGAGCCAGCTATGAGGTGACTCGTGCGGATCTTATTATGAGTGATGGTTCTTCTGAAAATGTAACCGCACTCTTAGGTTTGGGTGGTGCTTATGAATATACCGAGTACTTTGATGAGTATAGCTCTGAGGCATTAGCCGCCCACCAAGCGGCCGCTCAAGAAGCCTATACCCAAAATCCGAATCAGGAATTGGAAGCGGATCCGGTACAAGGACCTTTGGTTGACAGCTATTACGGCACTAAAGAATACCCCGCATGGGAAACCAGATTGGATGGTAATTTCAGTAATTTTGGTTTGAAGGTGGGTGTGAAATTCTTATTCTAAAAACAATAGATTTGAGACTCGAGACCCGAGACGTGAGACTTCGTTCAGACGCT
>JAHDGT010000275.1:0-5133 GCA_020631675.1 Bacteroidota bacterium | reverse complement strand
GTCTTCCATAACCTATCGTGTTGGGGTACGGGGGCTGTGATCTCAATGGGTTCTTTTTTTACCGGGTGAATGAATTCGATCTTTCGGGCGTGTAAGTGTATCGAACCATCTCTATTGGATCGTCGCGCACCATATTTCAAATCTCCTTTTATGGGGCAGCCTACATAAGACAGTTGTACTCTGATCTGGTGGTGTCTGCCTGTATGCGGTAAAACTTGCAACAAATTGTAGTGATCCGCGCGCATGATGTGGCTATAGGTCAGCTCCGCTTTTTTCCCTTTTTTCTTATTGGTCAAATAGGCCCTGCTTTTATTTTTTTCGTGGTTTTTCACCAGATAATGCGTGATCTGTTCCGCTCGCTTCGGACTGTCATTTCTGACCACGGCCCAGTAGGTTTTCTGTACCGCTCTATCTTGGAACATTTTATTCATGCGCTCTAATGCCTTCCCTGTTTTACAAAAAACCAGCGCACCGGAAACAGGACGGTCAATGCGATGACAGACCCCACAAAACACATTCCCCGGCTTATTGTACTTCCTTTTGATGTAGTCTTTCATCAATTCATTAAGCGGTGTATCTCCTGTTTTATCTCCCTGAACAAGATATCCCGCTGGCTTATTGATCACAATGAGGTGATTGTCCTCGAATAATATTTCCGGCTCGAAGCCACTTGGTAAATTTGCTGTCATAAGCGCGAAGATAGCTTCTTCTAATAGGAGGGAAAGAATTCTTATCTTCAAAGCTTTATTTCTATAAATACCCATCTACCTCTCGCCTTGTCGACGAATACCGAATTTTTACGACTGCTGAAGCAAAAGCTGACCACAGGGAACCGGCGTTCCGTACACCTGAACGCACTGCCCGGGCGAAGCTTGAATAGGCTTGATCTGTTTCAATGCGAGGCATTATCTACTGATGTGCCGAAGAAGTTTCTTGAACAGCTCCTGAACAAGTCGAATATGCGCTTCACCTTCGAGCTAGCGCAGCAAGAACAGGCTTCGGTGGAACAAATGGAAGAAAGTACCTTTCAACAGTTGCAGGCAGTGAGCAAGCGTTTTAATGCCTTGACCTATGCCAATCGCGATTATTATTTAGAACATGGGGTGGAGCCCTTCGGATTCGGTTACCCGCTATTGATCAGAAGAGATACCCAAGACGCAAAAAAGGTCATTAAAGCACCTATTTTAATCTGGAAACTACAGATCCTGCGCTCAGCCAATCAAGCCTATAAATGGACGGTACGAAGGGATGAGGATCATCCCGTCATGATCAATCCGGTACTGCTATCGCATATTGAGCAAGATGCGAACATCAGCATTCAAAATATCGCCCAAGACTATTTGGATGATATGCTGATAGACGAAGGAGAGCTGGTATCCATTTGCGAGCGCATCCTCAAGCAGTTGGGTTCTGATGAGGAAGTACCCCAACATTTCAGCATCTCGCCCTGCCCGGGCAATCACACCATCAAGCATGTGGATATCGCGAAACCAAGTATCAGGTGGAGTGGTGTATTCGGCTTATTCCGCACGCAGAAACAACCCATCATTAAAGATGTGGAAGCACTGATCGGGCGTTCCAAGCGCAGTACCAGTCTAGAGTTTTACTTTCCTCCTGAAGAAACAAAGGCTAAAGCACTCCCTCTATCCCCTATCGAGCAACAAGCGGCACAAGCGGGTTTTCAATCGACCGTTTTCGCTAGTATATCCACCGACCCTAGTCAGCAGGCCATCATTGAGCATTTGGGGCAACATCCTAAACAGATCATACAAGGGCCACCCGGAACAGGAAAGAGTAGGTCCCTGACCGCATTGATCACCAATGCTTTAGAAAATGGCGCTAAATGCTTAGTAGTCTGTGAAAAACGCACTGCCTTAGAGGTCATACAGCAAAACTTACAAGAGCTGGGCTTAGATGCCCTTTCTGTCATCATTGAAGACTTGTCTAAAGACAGAAAAAAGGTGGTCAATGTGGTACGTGATCAGTTAGATGATTTAGATCAAGAGGGACATTATCCTGAAAAAGAATACAAAGACCTGATCAAAAAGGCAGAACAATTAAGACGGTCCCTCAACGAGAACCATCATTTCTTACGCCGTAGAATCCTAGGTAGCTATAACTGGACGGATGTTGTCGGGCTGTATTTGCAAAGTGCTGAGATACACGATAAAGCACTATTAGACGACTTGCTGAATCCTGTCGCTTTAGAATGTGAGTTTGAAGAGTACACCGGCATTAAGGATGCTATAGAGCGAGCGAAACCGCTATTCGAGAAAATAGGCTCTCAACTGGACCATCCATTAGACCTCATCGACCACGGTCGCTACCAGCACGAGAAGCCCGGAGAAATGCGAACTCAGGTCAGTAAGCTGATCGGCGAGGCGCTCAATGAGAACAAATCTTTACTGCTCCAAATGCAGGCTTTGCACAGCGAATACAAGGCAGCTTTTGAAGCACATGAAAGAGATTATTTCGCTAAAGTCGCAACAGATATCGATGAACTGTCCAAAGATATTAAGGCAGCACTCGAAGAATATGGTGAAGCTTTTGACAAACCAGAGGCATTTTTCACTAAAGCACTTTCTTTATTCAGTGCCAAGCACAAGCGCATCAAACAATTGCAACAGCAGGTCATAGATCAACATGCCGCACTGAATTTCTACCTGAGTGAATACCCCTATATAACACACGAGTTGACCACCACATCTGAAGGAAATCCATTTACTTTCAGTAGTCTTTCTTTAAACCTACAGCAGCTAGATGATAAACTAAGACGCTGGTGGATGGAACGAGAAGCACGCGCCAAACAAGCTGCCGATCAATTACACCCACAACGCATCCACCCACAGTTGATCTTCAGTACAAGTATTCAACAGGATTTAAATCAAGCATTAAGCAGCTATCAAAAACACTTTCAAAAGGTCAACCAAGCCCGCTTACTGAATTACCACCTTGTAAGCAATGAAAACAGCTTAAAAGGACAACTCATCAGTCTGCAACTCCTTGATGATAACTTGACAGGGGTGCAAGCCGCTTTTGATGATTTCAGAGCTTTCTATCAATGGAAACACTTCTACTTACAGCTGGATAAAGCACAACAATCCGTACTGAACGCCTTATGCATTAAAAACCCGGAAAACTGGGAAGCCGCCTTCGAAAGCTGGTATTTCAATTGGACCTTGCTGCGCAATGAAAGTGATCATACGCCCACCAACGACACCAATATTACCCGACTAAAGGAAACCTTAGACCGATTACGTCAATTACAACGCCAACGCATATTAAAGAGCTGGACTGATAAACAGAAAAAATGTATTTCCGCCTTCCAAAAGCGTGGTGAGGGCTATACCGTAAAACGCCTGTACAATAAGCGAGGCAGCAAGGGGCAAAAACGCAACTCCCTACGCAAAATCGTACAGGCCGATTTTGATCTATTCACCAGTTTCTTTCCTGTTTTATTAGTTGACCCTGTCGTTTGCAGCTCCTTATTACCCCTAACAGAAGGACTGTTTGACCTAGTGATTTTCGATGAAGCCAGTCAATCTCGCTTGGAAGACACCTTCTGTGCTTTATACCGCGGTAAGTTCAAAGTGGTATCGGGTGATATTCACCAAATGCCACCCAGCGATTACTTTGGCGGGGCTAACCTCCTGCTTATAGATGATTGGAGTGAAGATGACGAAAAGGACAAAAAAGAAGGAGGCGAAGACGAAGACCTGATCGAAAGCTTAAATGACGATTTAGACTTAGCCGAAAAAGCATCCTTATTAGAGTATGCCGAGGACATGGACTACCATCGTTCTTATCTCGATTTTCATTACCGCTCCCACCATCCTTATTTGATCGACTTTAGCAATGCGGCATTTTATGGTTCGCGCTTAGTACCCATGCCGGCTAAAGAAAAAAAGACCGAACAGCCTCCCATCATTTTCAAGGCCGTCGATGGCATGTACCATCAAAGCATCAATAAAGAAGAAGCGGAAGAAGTCATCCGCATTCTTTTAGAAGAGATACAAGCTAACAATACAGAAGGGGAAGCCTTAACTTATCCAAGCGTGGGCATCGCGACATTTAACCTCTATCAAAGAAACCACATACTCGATAGGATCCAAGCCTATCGTTTAGCAAGTCCGGATGCCGCCGCCAAGATCACTGCCCTGGAGGCCGCTGGTCTATTCGTGAAAAACTTAGAAAATGTTCAAGGAGACGAGCGCGACATCATCATCATCAGCACCACATTCGGTAAGCGTTTAGATGGTCGCTTTCTACAAAATTTCGGACCACTTAATCGCACTAAAGGCTATAAGCTCCTTAATGTGATCGTGACCCGTGCTAAAAAAGGCATTTACGTCTGCACCTCCATACCAGAAGCCTACTACACCAACTACGCGGATGAATTACGCACCAAAGGCAATACCGGTAAAGGCTGCCTATACGCTTACCTAAGTTATACCCGTGCCGTTTCCGAAGGCAATGAAGACCTCCGCCGATCCATTTTAGACCTACTTGCTCAACAAAGTCCAAGTACGGCCGCTCATTCACAAAACTCATCCAGTAATACCCAAGCAAACCCCTTCCGCAGCTGGTACACCCAAAAACTAAAAGAACGCTACGGCACAGCACGCGTACTCACCGATCATTATAGCGGTGGCATCCACCTGCCCATTGTACTCCTAGCAGAAGAAGAAGGCAAAGCTAGTACTGTAATAGATATAGACGGCGCGGAAGCCTACCAACAGGAGGTACCTTACGCCTATGATCTTTATCGCGACCAACTCCTCCCCCGTTTAGGCTATCGCTTGGTCAGGATTTACTCTGCCAATGCTTGGTTGGAAGGTTTATAAGCTTCTTCCATTTCAATTTTATTAGGGCGCATGCCCGCAATGAAAAACTGGCGCAAGCCAGTAGCTAAAGAATCGGCGTACAGCAGATAAATCTCATGTCTCGAGTCTCATGTCTCGGGTCTAAGAAAGCGCCAGCTTTTCACTGCGGTCACCGGGCTATTCGTTCAAATTCAGCCGCTGCCTGCTGCTGTTTGGCAGGCGTAGCGGTGTCTTCCTCTGATCAGCCCCGCTACACCGCCAAACAGGGCGCATTCAGCGGCTTCATAACCACTACTATCCCTTGCGCGGG
>JAHDGT010000274.1 GCA_020631675.1 Bacteroidota bacterium | reverse complement strand
TGCGCTTTCTTAGACCCGAGACATGAGACTCGAGACATGAGATTTATCTGCTGTGCGCCGATTCTTCTGCCATTGACTTGCGCCAGCTTTTTATTGCGGGTATGCGCCATGATAAAAACTATTATTCTGTTTCTGCTGCTTCGCACAATTCTTCCCAGTATTCTACGGCTCTGCGAGTGTGAGGGATGCAGATCGTACCACCCACCAGATTGGCAATAGCGAAAACCTCCATGATCTGCTGGCTGGTGAATCCTTCTGCATGGCACTTCCCTAAATGATAGCGTACACAATCATCACAACGTAGCACTAAACTGCTGACCAAGCCTAAGAGTTCCTTGGTATTGGTGGGCAGTGCGCCGGGCGCATAGGCGTTCGCATCTAAATTGTAAATGCGTTTCATAACTTTATTGTCATGCGCTAAGATGCGCTCGTTCATTTCGGAACGATATTCGTTGAATTCTTTTACGAGTTTGCCCATGTTTGACTGTTGTTATATGAAATGGCGGGGAACATTGCAGCTTGCTTAAGCGGTTCTTTTGTAGGTGACCTATGCGAGATGTATCTTTATAGCTTAGGCAACCACACAAACGCTAAGTTAATTAATCAAGAGGTAGTTTAAAGTTTTCTGATGCTGGCGAAAAATCAGGATTTTTAGTGTTGTTGAAACATTTTTTGAGCGGCATAGCAGCGCTATGGCGGGAAGGAAATGTAAAAACAGCACTGAAAAGACGATTTTGCAGCCCATTAAGCAAAATTTAAAGTACCTCTAATATAAAAGTACAGATGACTAGCAATTTTCTGATGCGATCATTTTCTATGATCGCTTTGATAGCGGCGGCTTTGCTGCTTAATTCTTGTGGCTACAACAGCATGGTGGAGATGGATGAAGAGATCTCCGGACAATGGGCGAATGTTGAGGCTGCGTACCAAGAGCGAGCCGACCTGATCGGTAGCTTGGTAGAGACCGTAAAGGGTAGTGCGAAATTTGAAAAAAGCACTTTTAAAGAGGTGACCGAAGCACGCTCTAAGGCAAGTAGCGTTACTATTGACCCGTCGAACATCACGCCTGATATGTTGAAGAAATTCGAGCAGGCGCAGTCTGGTATGATGAGTTCTTTTTCTCGTTTATTGGCGACCTTCGAGCGTTATCCGGATCTGAAGTCTACCAATGCGTTCCGTGACTTGATGAGTCAGATCGAGGGGCAGGAGAATCGTATCCGCGTTGAGCGTATCCGTTTTAATGAGGTGGTGAAAACCTACAACACCTACATTCGCAAACTGCCTAATAATATCTTCGCGGGCATCTTCGGCTTTAATAAGAGTGCTTACTTTGAGTCTGAAGAGGGCACGGACAAAGCACCTAAGGTGAACTTTGATGATATTTGACCCGAATGATTATTTTATTCGCAAGGCAGTGGCGTAATTCCACTGCCTTGCTTTTTTGATTTCAATTTCAAATGGCTGAGAACGCAAGAGAATTTTTCACCGCACAGCAGCAAGAAGACATTGTTTGTGCCATCCGAAATGCGGAAATGATGACCAGTGGCGAGATCCGTTTACATATGGAGAATCGCTGCGGTGGAGACGTGCTGGATCGTGCGGCAACTATCTTCGCGGATTTAGGTATGCAGGATACCGCTGCTCGAAATGGCGTATTGATCTACTTGGCGGTTCAAGACCACCAATTGGCCATTTTGGGAGATGTGGGCATACATCAGTGTGTGGATCATTGCTTTTGGCAAGATGCCGTCGATTTGATGTTGACTTATTTCCAACATGATAATTTCTGTGATGGCTTGATCGAAGGCATTGAGCTGATCGGCTTGAAGCTTAGGGAAAACCATCCGTATCAGTCGGATGACGTGAACGAGCTGGCGGATGATATTTCATTCGGGCAGGATCACCTTGCCGAACAAACTGATGATGCGGATGCGGATGCGGATATTTCCTCTCCATCATCTGGTGAGAATACACCCTCTGAAACAGACAGCAGTACCGATAAAGCTTGATTTGCGATTTATTCGGGAACCCAACACGGGTGTTTTTTTGTTTTATTACCGTTGACCAATACGATTAAAGACTATATGGATCATAGCGAAAGGATCCGAAGAAACCCGCTTTCTTCTCTAAAAATATATTTACCTGTTCTTTTACTGCTGCTTGCTTCGATAGGACTGCAAGCACAAAGTTGGGGTGGGGTGAAAGTACCTGACAGACCATCGCCGCCTCGTTTAGTAAATGATCTGGCAAATGTTCTACCTGCTGCACAAGAAAGGGCTTTAGAGAAAAAGCTGGTGGCTTATGATGATAGTACCTCTACTCAGGTCGCCATTGTTACTGTGCCTTCTTTAAATGGGCATCCTTCTTTTAATTATGGGATGCGGATTTTCGATACTTGGAAAATCGGACAAGCCAAAGAGGATAATGGGGTCTTGGTCTTAATTGCCAAAAACGACCGTAAGATGCGTATCATTACGGGTTATGGTGTAGAGCATAAACTGACCGACCTGAATAGTAAACGCATCATTGATGAAGTAATGGCACCTCGATTCAGAGAGGGTGATTTTTATGGCGGCATCAATGACGCAACCACTATGATCATGGGTATCATGAGTGGCGAGTACACCGCAGATGACGCATTGGCAAGGAATGACAATGGTGAAACAGCCGTATTGATCCTCTTCTTGATGATCTTTATTTTCTTCTTCTTCATTATGCCTTATCTGGCAAAGAAGGGCTACATTCAAACGGTACCAGCAGGTGGATATACCTATACGGAAGATGGTGTGGATCCTTTCGGCGGACCAGTTATCATTCGCAGAGGAAGTACTTTCGGGCATTTCTCCTCTGGTTCAGGCAACTTTGGTGGCGGTGGTTTCGGTGGCTTCGGCGGAGGAATGAGTGGCGGTGGCGGTGCTGGTGGAAGCTGGTAGATAGCATGACCATATAACATGTTTCAAATAAAAGGCGGATTCCCTAGGGAGTTCGCCTTTTGCTTTTTGGATACCTTGCAAACTAAATACAAACTCTATTGTTGCCCCATTATGGAAAACGATTCTAAGCTCATCAACTTATTCTTGGTCGGCATATTGAGCACCGCCTTACTATTCACTTCTTGTAAAGTACCCCCTCCACCGATCATCGGTTTAGAAGAGGGCATGCAATTGAAAGACTGCCCGAATAGTCCGAATTGCGTATCGACTTTCGCCAGCGACAAACAGCATGGAATTGAAGCTTTACGATTTAAAGGTGAAGCGGTTCAAGCTTGGGCTAAATTAGAAGCATTGATACCCACCATAAAAAGCACGGAAATCGTAAAAAACACAGGGGAATATATGCATGTGACCTTCACTACAAATTTGATGAAGTTCGTAGATGATGTGGAGTTTGTTTTGAATGCTGAAGAACAGCGAATAGAGTTCCGATCAGCCTCAAGGGTAGGTTATTCAGATTTGGGGGCAAACAGGAGAAGAATGGAACAAATACGGAAATTGTGGGAAGAGTGATTAAGACTTCAAACGTCTATCACAAAGCCAACCAAAAACAAACAAGAAACTTTCTCCGATCAAGAACCAAGGTCGGGAAGCCACAGCTATGCTTACCGCAGCGGCTTCCTCTAAACCAGCGATCAATAGATAAGCGACCAACACCCCTTCTCTCACCCCTATTCCTCCGGGGGCGATGATGGCTATGATACCCACTACGGTACCCAAAGGCAAGCCAAAACCTACTTCAAATCCTATAGGATCAGGATGCAGGGCACGAACTAAAGCGTAAAAAGCGAGGGTAAAGAATATCCAAGGCCAAGCAAAAGCAGGTAGAATTTTGACCACATCTTTAAAAGGCAACCACGGAATATTGATCTCTTTCTTTAAAACAAGCTTCACCATCTTAATCAGCAGCTTGTTAGCACTCTGACTGAAGATCAGTAACGACAAAGCCCCCCAACCAACTGCGATCAGCCAACGCCATTCTTCAAAGCCCTCCATTAAAAAAGTACCGATGCTGCCGATGCTCAAGGCCATCCAAAAAGCAATGAGTTGGGCGTGTAGAGATAGCACCGAAAGCTTGGAAACGGGGTAGTCATGCCGTTCGGCTATATAGCCCGCACGACCTAAAATGACGAATACCTTTCCGGGTATGTATTTAGTGAAAATGGAAAGTCCAGCAGCGGCCATTGCTTCTGGTAAAGTACTGCGGTAGGGCGTAGAGCGGAGCGTGGCGAACCAAAGCAGCCCTTGTCCTAAAAAACCGATACAAAGTAAAACGACCGAAACCGCCAATGCTTTGCCATTGTGAATATCAGGTACCTTCAGGTAGTTGGCTTGGTATAAACCGAACAGCAGAAAAACAATGGAGAGGTAGATCAAATATTTATACCAGCCTTTGCCCATTTGTTTATTTTGATTCTTCAATGAATGCCTCGATCTGACGATTCAGATACATCAGGTCACTTTCAATGATGATGGATTGTTTTTTAATGGCCTTGATAAAGGCGAATATATTGGCCACGTTTTTTTGTGGTACGCCCGATTTACCACTCAACTGCTTGAAAAAATCTTCTGATGGTTTGATGCTGTCAAAGTAATAGGTTCTGCGAAGGTAATCGTAAAAATAGCTGATCTTCTTAGCGGCTATATCTCTATGGTCGCCATTGTGATAGTATAACCTGCCTACGGTTTCCGCGAATTCCAGACTGGTATTCTTAACAGGTGGAATGACCGGTATGATACGCTGTTCCCGCTTGCTTTTGAACAACATGAATAGCAGTACGCCTCCTAATGTGATCAATAGCGCCTGATACAAAGACCGTTGCGAATGGATATAGCGCATCGGACTCGTTGAGCCGGCTCCTTCGTCTCGCCCTACTTTATAGTACTCATCCCATAATACATCCGCCACCGGCAAAAAGGATAAGCTCTTGGAAATGTATTCGTTGTTCTTACTATCTAACAAATTATAGTTGGTGAACACCTTCGGACTCGCATGCAAGAAGAGTTCTCCATTACCGTGTTTGACAGCTATGAAATTTGGTAGCCCCTTATCATTCTCCCCTAATATCCTTGTCTGCTCAAATTTGAAAAACTCTTTTTCAAAATAGCTCCTGTTCACGAGGCGTTTAAAGGTGTAGCCCTCTTCAGAACAAAAAACGGGATCCACGAAATTAGAAACCAAAGTGTCATTATTCCCTCCGAAGTAAAGGTGGTAAAAATCGACACTCAGTCCTAAACTATCAGCTAATGCTGCTGGAAAATCCGGACTACTAATAAAGACGTTATTACCCGAATAAGTAAAGTCAAGTAAATGATGCACGTCCAGATCCGTCATCTCATAAGTAGGACCAATAAAGACGTAATTCACAAACGCGGCATCTCCAACAGCCTCCTCCCACTCTTTTACCTGATTGTAAACCGGCTGATTGACCGTATACACCTCCTGCCCCTCGAACACATCTTTGGTCAACATATCATAAACCGCAAAACAGCCGAAAGGGATCTTATCTTTTCGTTGATAGGTTTCCCGCCAATCCACCGTAATAGGACGGTAGATCTCTGAAAGTACTAAAAGCGACAATAGCACCAGCGTCAATAATATGGGAAGAGCATACTGGCGCATCACTTAGCGATTTGTTGTTCAAAGCGAATCAATTGCTCACTCAATTCCTGAAAATTCTGCTTGTTCACCGCGAACTCCCCGTACCACACATACTCAAATAAGTAGGTCGCTTTTCTAAAATCCGACTCCACCTCCGTGCCCATCAACTCCAACTGATAATCCCGATTCGTCTTGTCGATCCGCCAGTTGATCATTTTCTCATCCGCCAGCATCTTCAAACACTTTAAATAGTACAAACGCACCGCACGTCTATACTGCTGCTGCTCGATCGCCTCGGCAATACGCTCGTCAAAACTGATCTCGTGAATATCTTCCTCTTCCTCCTTGAAAGTGATGCCAGCTGTCCCACCTTTCTGCCTACTAAATAAATTATTGATCGCATTGAGCTTAAGCCAACGGTCCGCTACAAAAAGAACACACAAAATGGCAAGAATATACATGCTGTACTCCGCTATAGTACCCAATGCAGATGTCGAACTGCCTTCCGTTTGAAAACTATCCAGCCATTTGAACAATTTCGACCAGAAATCAGACCAGCCCGTTTTTTGAGGTGGCTTCTCGTAAATAAATTCTTTCTGTTCCTTGAACGCCTCCAAGGCTTCTTGATCAAAAGTGCGATGCACGTACTCCCCATCACCATCATTACCATCACTAACCGATGCATATAGAGAAGCCGTCATCCAAGCACTAAATAGCCCAAACACTATTATAAAAAGTGCTTTACCGCAATTGCTGCGAAGACCATTGACCCATGTATTTATAGAGAAGAAACGTGACATGTTGTAAAGAGAGACCCGAAGATAAACAATTGTACTATGTGTTGCTTAATCAGG
>JAHDGT010000273.1 GCA_020631675.1 Bacteroidota bacterium | reverse complement strand
CAGGCAGCAACGAACCGACAGGCAGTGCGCTTAATAAGAACGGATAGCCCGACCATGCAGTGAAGGCTTGCGCCTTATAGACACGAGACGTGAGACTCGAGACATGGGATTTTCGTGCAGTTCGCCGACTCTTTTGCTTGCCTTTATTGCATGGATGCCCCCAAATGAATGGAATAGAACAAAACCGAAATGGAACAATCTCTTCAGATATTATCCGATGTATCGATCAAAGGCTACAATACATTTGGTGTAGCAGCCAGTGCTCAACATTTATTAGAAGTGAGCGATGAAATAGTGTTGCTAAATAGCTTGTACGAATTACGATCGTTTAAGTTGCCTTTTTTGCCTATTGGCGGGGGCAGTAATTTGTTGATAACAAATGATTTGGAAGGGATCGTATTATTGAACCGAATCAAAGGGATCCGTTGTATCGAGGAGCGGCATTCTGAGGTGATCATTGAAGTGGGGGGTGGTGTCATATGGCATGATTTGGTGAACTATTGTGTTGAGCGGAATTGGGGTGGCATAGAGAATTTAGCATTGATCCCCGGTACTGTTGGTGCTGCTCCTATTCAAAACATTGGTGCTTATGGCGTGGAACTGGAACAGGTGTTCGAAGAGCTGACCGCGATCGATTTAGAAACGGGTGAACTTTGCCGGTTCTCACACGAGGATTGTCAATTCGGCTACCGCAATAGTGTGTTTAAGTATGAACAGCCGAAACGCTTTTTTATTGTTCGCGTACGTTTGCGTTTGCTAAAAAATGCCCCTTTGCGCTTGTCTTATGGACGGTTAAGAGAAACCGTAGAGAGAATGGTACGAGAGGAGAATTGCTCATTAAATATCGCGACGGTTAGTGAGGCGGTATGTAGGATCAGACGCTCTAAGCTGCCCGACCCATCTGTTTTGGGGAATAGTGGTAGTTTTTTCAAAAATCCGGTATTGGATGCTAAAGATTTTGAGGCATTTTCCAAGCAGCACGCTAATGCGCCTTTTTATGCTTTAGGGGATGGTAGCTATAAAGTGCCAGCCGCCTGGCTGATCGAACAAGCCGGCTTTAAAGGATATCGTTCAACGGAAAGTGATGCCGGTGTTTATGAGCAGCATGCCTTGATCCTTGTGAATCATGGTAATGCCAGCGGAAATGAGCTATTAACACTTAGTAAACGTCTGCAAGCGACCGTACGTGAAAAATTCGGGATTACTATTGCGCCAGAAGTAACTATTTGGTAATTTATAGGTCTTAATAATACCAATTACTCCCCTTTTGTATCCATTTTACCTCTTGGTACCTTCCTTTCCTTGTTTGTTAGCCATACACCTCACAAACTAACTCCGTATGCCCTCTAATAAGAATAACTCCCATTTGTCTGAAATGGAACTTAAGGAAGCTGCACGTGCGATCACTGGAAACGGACACGCTCGTCTAAATGAATCTCAAATAGCTCATTTGGAAGACTGTTGGCTTTGTCAAGTGAAGGTAGGTGCAAGGACCAATATCGCATCTAATAAAAAAGCTTTGTCGTTTAAGTTAATTCCTAATAAAGCAGGTTTTTTAAAACTCCCGCCTTTATCTGATCTTGTATTGGGGAAAAGGCAGGCATCAGTATCCTAAAGCGGCATCATAACCTCTTATATCCGCCCCTCCTTCTAAAGTACCGTCCGGACGAACTAAAATCGCATCTACTCTACCTATCGGGCGGCGCTCTGTTATGTTGTGTCCTTGTTCGCTTAATTGAGCTTTTGATCCTACTAAAGCTCCTTTCTCTATATAAACGGAATCAGGTTTCCACTGATGGTGGAAGCGTTTCGCATTAACGGCCTCTTGCATACTCATGCCGTACTCCGCCACATTCAAAAAGCATTGTGCCACTGATGTAATGATCGTAGAGCCTCCTGGCGTACCTACGACCATAAATAAGCCGTTGTCTTTTTCAATGATCGTAGGCGTCATGGAACTCAACATGCGCTTATTGGCTGCGATCGCATTGGCTTCATTTCCGACCAAACCATATAGATTGGGCACACCTGGTTTCGAGCTAAAATCGTCCATTTCGTTATTCAATAGAAAGCCAGCCCCACCAACGGCTACTTTAGAACCATAAGCCGCATTCAGGGTGGTGGTAATGGATACCGCATTCCCTGCCTCGTCTACAATACTGAAGTGGGTGGTTTGCTCACTTTCTTTTACTTCTATTTTGGCTTTGCCAGCTTTTTTCACTGCTCCTGCGGGTGCACCTGCTTCAATATCCGTTGTTCTGCTTGATCGCTTCGGGTGAATGCTTTTAGCTCGTTCCGCTAAGTAAGCATCTTCTAATAGACCCGCAATGGGTACTTGGTAGAAATCAGGATCCCCTAAGTGGGTCGCACGATCGGCATAAGCTCTGCGTTCTGCTTCTACCATATGGTGTACCGCCTGTGGGGAATGGAAACCCCATTTTTTCATCGGGTATTTTTCCAGTGTTTTCAAAATTTGCAGCAAGGCAATGCCACCGCTAGAAGGCGGACTCATGGACCAAATGGTGTAGTCTTTATAGCTGCCTTTTATCGGTGCTCTCCACTTTGCTTGATAGTTCGCTAAGTCTTCATGATTGATGATGCCTTGCCCTCGCTTCATCTCCATGACGATGCTATCCGCTACCCATCCTTTGTAGAAGCCATCTCTACCATTTGCTTGTATGGCTTTTAAGGTAGCTGCTAAATCTTTTTGAAATAGGGTGTCGGTTTGTTTCCAACCGCCTTCCCTATAGAAATAATCTCTGCCTGTAGTATTGAAATCGCGAAACCCATCTTGTTTGTCGTTGATGTCTTCGATCTGTTTTTCAGAATAGAAGGGGAGTCCTTGATCGGCGATGTCTATGGCGGATTCCAACAATTTGCCCCACTCCATGCTGCCGAATTTTTTGTGCATGGCTTCCATACCTGCTACGGTGCCCGGCACGCCCGCTGCCAAATGCCCGTCTAAGCTCAGACGTGGAATCACCTCTTTGGTTTCAGGATCCAAATACATATCCCGGTGTGCCGCTTGAGGTGCGGTCTCTCTAAAATCAAGTGTATGCACCTCTCCTTCGGCCGTTCGGTAAACCATAAATCCGCCACCACCGATATTGCCCGCTATGGGGTAGGTCACTGCCAATGCAAATTGAACCGCAATGGCCGCATCAATGGCATTCCCTCCTCTTTGCATCACATCGATACCCGCTTTGGAGGCCAATGGGTGGGCGGAAACCACCATCGCTTCAGCCGCTATCGTACCTGTGATACGCGCATTGCTGAACGGATCCCCTGTTTTGCCTTTGTAGTCAGGTGCTTCTCTACAGGCAAAGCTCAATAACAAACAGAAAAGCAAACACGACCGGAGCAGTTGGTGGGGGTATGACATCTTCTACTTTTTAAACCCAAGATACGCCCTCCTTTTGTAACTTGTGCATATTCCTTAAACATCCCCATTCATCATGATGATATTCTCCACCATAGGTGCCGTCGAGGTGCTGATCGCTGCTTTTTTAGCCATTCTCTTTTTGCAGTCCGGCTTGGATAAAATTTTTGATTGGAAAGGTAATTTGGGCTGGCTGACCGGGCATTTCGCCAAATCTCCATTGGCAGGGATGGTCCCCCTATTATTGGGCATCGTCACACTACTTGAATTAGCAGCCGGAGCATTGTCAGCCGTGGGCGTGGTTTTTCTGATTTTAGGAAAAGGCAGTAGCCTTGCGTTATTAGGCGCACAGTTCTCCGCTTTCAGTATCATCGCTTTATTTTTTGGGCAGCGGATCGCTAAAGATTATGCGGGTGCGGCTACACTCGTGCCTTATTTCCTAGTGTGTTTGGCGGGCATCTATGTTATGTCCTGATAGATGGTTTAAATCAAATAATTTATAGACTTAGCCTAAAGTTCTTCGTGTAGCTTCGTGTTCTTCTTTCTTAGTGGTAAAATGCTTGTCAATTCAAGATTTTGCTGAGCACGAAGAACCAAGAACACAAAGGAGCACAAAGCTTTATTTTTTACTCGTAAACCTATTTTACACTTTACTCAGCAACGAACCATCTTGATTGAAATAGTGTTTTATGAGACAGCTTATAGGTACTGATATCCAAGATACTTATCTTTGCCAGTGCTTTTTCTAAGACAAATTATCCAATTCTTCTCGCCTCTCTTATGCTTAAAGCCATACTACTATTCATAGTCATGTGGTGGACCTACAAAGCCATCACCCGCATCTTTTTGCCCGGCTTTAAAATTTACAGGCAGGTAAAAGGGCAACAAGAGGCTTTCATGAATGAAATGCGCCGTCAGCAGCAAGAACAAGAAGGCTACCAATACGGCGATACCCGCATCACAACAGATCCCGCAGCAACTGCCAGTGCTAAAAACTCATCCGCCCCGAAAGTAGGCGCAGACGATAGTGAGTACATTGATTATGAGGAAGTATAGTGCCTAATAAAGTAAGCGTGATCCCTTGTGGTCGCCCGGGCCGAACCCAACAACAATATAATTGCTGTACTAGGCCTCTATCGCAAATTGTGTATCGTGTAGTTTTTTGTAGTAGCCATCTTCAATACGCAGCAACTCTTGGTGCGTTCCCATCTCCTTCAATTCTCCTTTATCTAAAACCATAATTCGATCCGCCTTCTGGATCGTACTCAAGCGGTGTGCGATCATGATCGCGGTTCTGTTCTGTACCAAACGCTCTACAGCGGCTTGCACTAGTAATTCCGTCTCCGTATCAATACTTGAAGTCGCCTCATCTAAAATCAAAATGCGGGGATCGAAAACCAGCGCACGAATAAAGGAGATCAGCTGCCGTTGTCCTAAAGATAAAGTCGCCCCGCGCTCCATCACATGATAATCATACTGATCGGGCAACTTCATAATGAAATCATGCGCACCGATCATTTTAGCTGCCGCTTCTACTCGCTCCTTAGAAATACTAGGGTCACGCAAAGTGATATTGTCGTAAATAGAGCCACTGAATAAAAACACGTCCTGCAAAACCAGTCCGATATTCGCTCTTAGAGAATACAAGTCAAAGTCCTGCACATCCACACCATCTACCAGAATACGACCTTCTTGAATGGGGTAAAAACGATTCAGAATATTAATGATCGAAGACTTTCCTGCTCCCGTAGCCCCTACGATCGCCAAGGTTTCACCAGGTTTCAGCTCAAAGCTCACCTCTTTCAATACAAAATTCACTTCATCATAAGCAAAGTGAACTTTATCAAATTTTATCGCTCCATCGATCTTCGTAGCTACTTTATCCCCCTCATTTTTGATGATCTCATTGCGGTCCAACAGCTCAAATACCCGATCCGCGGCTACCAAGCCCATCTGTAGCGTATTGAATTTATCCGCCAGCGTACGCAAGGGGCGGAACAGCATATTCAAATACAGTATGAAAGCGATCAGCACCCCCAAGGTCGTCTGGTGATCCAACACCAAATTAGAACCGAACCAAACCAGCAAGCCCATCGCCGCCGCCAGAATGATCTCCATCACCGGAAAGAAAATCGAATAGTACCATATGGAGCGTACATGCGCCTGCTTCTGTTCTTCATTGATCTGCTCGAATTTGCGCATCTCCTGCTCTTCCGCGCCAAACACCTGCACAATGCTCATGCCCGTAATGTGCTCCTGCAAAAAGGCATTCATCTTCGCCACCTGCGTACGCACGATCTGAAAAACACTCTTCACCTTTTCCTTGAACACATAGGTACTGTAAACAATCAAAGGGAAAGGTGCCAAACACACCAAAGTCAGCTTCCAATCCGTCCACAGCATGATCCCGATCACCATAAAAAGCGTCAGCAAATCCGAAAAAATAGTGATCAAGCCCTGCGAAAAAATCTCGTTGATCGTCTCCACATCATTGATCGTACGGGTCGTAGCCGTACCGATCGGCGTATTATCAAAAAAGCGCAAACGCAAACGCATCACATGCTGAAACACCCGCACCCGTAAATTCTTGATCACCGACTGCCCCAACCAACTCGTCATATAAATGAACTGGTAACGAAACAGCCCTTCCGCCAATAATACGCCCAACAACAAATACACCATGCGGATCAAACCCGTCTCATCTTGAGGCAGAATGTAATTATCAACCGTAAGTTGTATCAGATACGGGCGCAGCGGAGACAAAGCAGAGAGTACCAAAGCAAATACTGTCGCAATGGCAAAGGTGCGCTTAAAAGGCGCTGCCAAGCCGATCACCCGCCTCAACAAAGGCCAGTCGAAAATATTACCGATTTTATTTCCTTGTGCTTGACTCAAAGTAATAGGTTTGACTATTATGATCTTTATGCTGCGTACCCGCAATAAAAAGGGATTCAATCAGGACACGTTTTCCCCCGGTAGAAAAAGTAGAGACGTTGCATGCAACGTCTGTACGGGCAAATCATGCGTTGGAACATCAGTTCCCTTTTTACTGCGGGCACCGGGCTATCCGTT
>JAHDGT010000272.1 GCA_020631675.1 Bacteroidota bacterium | reverse complement strand
CCACTCCTATCCCTTGTGCGGTCCAACAAAAACAAAAAACGCCCTCGATATTAAATACCGAGGGCGTTCCTATTTTCTCCGAAAGGAGAACTAACTATGTTTAATTAGTAGCTCTGTCCTTTAATTATGGACGAGGCTTACGGCTACCAGCATTAGCAGGACCATCAGGCATTCCCATATCCATGCCACCACCTGGGCAACATGTGAAAGAAACACGACGGTTCAATGCGTGATCCGCATCAATACCTTTCTGACCTACAGTAGATAAACCAGCGATACGAGGCTGAGATTCACCTGCATACTGCAATACTAATTGAGAACGGCTGATACCGAAACGAGTAACCAATTGGTTGATCACCTCATTAGCACGCTTGTACGCTAATACATTATTGTAAGAATCAGAAGAACGGGCATCAGTGTGACCAGTTACACAAACCTTTTGACCAGGATTGCTCTTCAACCAGTTAGCAACAGTAGATAACTGAGGACCGAAAGCATCTTTAACAGAGTACTTGTTCAAGTCGAACAATACATCAGGCATTGCGAAGTTATCACAAGGGTTGTACGCACGTACCGGAGGAGGAGGTGGTGGTATACATGCTTTCGCACAGCTACAAAGATCAGGAATATCTTTACAAGAGATATTCAATTTCTCAGCTGGTAAACATCCTTTCTCATCAACAGCGTCTTTCAAAGAAATCTGACGACGTTTGCCATCAGCACCAGCTAATACAGAATAAGGCTGAGAGTGTGGACAAGAATCATCACAGTCTAATACACCATCACGATCGCTATCTAACATACGTCCTTTAGTATCTACTGGGCAACCTTCGCGAGACTCTGGCTCCTCATCAAAGATGTTAGGAACACCATCATTATCATCATCACTCAAGTCAGGTAATTCTAAATCATCACAACAAGGTGCTTCGTTCAATTCACTGTAAGCGTAATCTAATGGGTTCATCCACCATAGTGGCTCAACAGCATTCTTACGACCAACATTGAAGTTCAAGCTTAAGTTATTGAACAAGTAAGTATCGTAATCACGAGTTAAAGCACCCCATTCTTGCCAACGCTGACCATCTAATAAGTCATCATTAGTGTAAGTCACCTTAGTTTCTAAAGCTAAGGTCAAGAAACGAGTCGTACGTAAACCAATACCCAAACCAACATGACCAGTCGGCTTGAAAGAGTAGTTTTCAAATGGAGTCAAGTCATCAAAGTGACGCTCAGCTTGAGATTCGTAAGTACCATCCCAAACAGCGTTCAATGCGTCTAATAACTCACGACGGTTTTCATAGAAACCATAGTTGTTGTTTGCGGAAACCTCAGCATACTGATCGATGTAAGTGTTACCATCAGCATCTAACTGATCCATGAAAGTACGGTAAGCCGTACCACCGAATCCTAAAATACCGTAAAGGTTCATGCGTGTTTGACGCTTGTGGAAACGGATGTTGTGGATGTTCAAAATACCAGACAAGGTTAAATCGCGAAGATTCGTCTTGTAATTGTAGTAAATCGGGTAACCGTTGCGATCACCATTAGAACCAACATAAGTATAGTCCGGTGTACCAAACTGACCGTTGTACTCGTCGTACAAAGTGCTACCAGCTAAAGCTTTGTTCGGAATGAATGATGGATCACCATTGATCGAACTTTCTGACCAACCTTCAGCTGCTTGCCAGTTACGACCAGTAGTTGTTCCCAACATACCGGCTAAACGCAAAGAGAAGATGTAGCCTAAAGAACGACGTACGTGTAAACCTACACCCCATCCTGGCTTGGCTTTAACATCACCACTGATCCAAGTAGTTCCTAAATCCAATCCTACTTCCCACTTGTCTTTCGGACGAGCTGGGTGAGTGTACTTGCGATCCAAGAATTTATCTTGCTGATCTTGTCTTTTCTTATTTACAAAGTTTTTGTACTCCTCATCGCGGAAGGAAGGATAAGGATAATCGTCATCTGAAGCGCTGGATGAAGATGCACCCGACGTACTTTCAGTAGCCGCGTCCCCTTCCTCATCTTGCGCAAGGACAACAGAGGTCCCCATAAAGACGAACAGGAGAACAAAAAGTAAATACTTTTTACAGAGCATAAGTAACAGGTTTTATCATTTATTGAATTTCATTCATTCTTTATATGCCGAACCAACGGCTTGGAATCAGACTTGTAGAAGTGTGTTCATTCTGATCCCGGAGTCTTATAGACGCAATACATCTAGTAAGGGCACAATTCGGCCGCTAAAATAAGACACCATTAACGGATCTGCAAATATATGTAGGCATTTCCGAGAAGCCAATTTCAGAACCCTTTTTTTGGGTACTAAAATGGACTAAAATGCAAGTTTTTTGCTTATTGCTACCTACACAAGGGATGAGCTTACCGACTAACGTGCATTAGCTCTCCAATTTTGGGAGGCCAATTACAGCTAAAAGGTTGTTTGATAAAGTAAATTTTTGACAAATTTGTCCGTCGATTTAACAAATCGGTCTTAACTTCATCTAAGCTAAAAAGAATCTTGATCTTTTCTGACAATGAGATGTATATTTCTCTGGTCTTGAACTAAGATCTTACAGATGAAAAAGCATATATTCGCCTAGCTATTTTAAACATTAGGTAATATATCATCTACATTCAGCAGACTTATTCTTGCAATTTCCCAGCCAAATATTTGATTTTTGGTTGATTTATACCCGATCTTCGCATTTGTTGGTAAAACTGCTGACCATCACCATTTAATAAGTGGCTCAATGCAATATGCTAAATTGATATTCTGAGAATATTTGTAGCGTAATGTTTTGTTTATCTGATTATATCATTCCAAATCATATACCATGAAAAACCTCAGTTCTTTAATCGCCGTGCTCCTCATGACCACTGCTCTTTGCGTCATCGGATGCAGCAATGCGGAGATGTCATTGGACCCGGCCATGGAAAAAGCTAAAATCGATTCGCTTTTCCAAGTTCAAGGTGAAGCCTTGAAAGATTCTATTTCCCAAGCTTGTGAAACACGTCTCGATGCAGAGGTGGCCGCCAAGGCTGATTCCATCATGAATGCGGGCAAATAATGTGATGTTCGCATAGGCGGAATGTCATTTTCTGGATTAACTAATAATAAATCGCGATAATCATGAAAAAAGTCTTGTTAACCTCCTTCGCATTGTGCGCACTGGTATTTTTCAGCTGCGATACGATGACAGATGTTGAGGGATTAAAAGCAAAGCAAACAGCAAGGATAGATTCCTTGGTGAATGTTGAATTGAACGAACTGCGCACAACACTTACTGAGGATTGTGACGCAGCTGTAGCCGAAGCGGTAGAATACCGCGTTGATTCTCTGATGGCGGCGGCGGCAGGGAAGAAGATCACAGCTAAGAAGCCTAAGAAACCTTCTTCTAGCAGCAGTGGTAAGACAACAACGACTACTACCACTACGACTACTGTTACTCCTCCGCCTGCACCCGCACCTACGCCAACTCCTCCACCTTCTGGTGGTCAGAAAGACCGTGGTGGAGCAACTAATGTAGATAAGATGGATGCTACTCAACAGAAGGAACGTGGTGGCGCATTGAAGAAAATCTTCAAGAATGGAGAGAAGAAAGTGGATGCTGCAACTCAAAAAAGACGTGGCGGAGCCACTAAGAAAGACTGATCGCTTAAGTAGTGATAAGTACTTCATTTAAAAAAGCCCGAATGGTCATGCCATTCGGGCTTTTTCTTTAAACCATTTATCCACTTGCCATAAGCTATTGAATTGGCTGTATCTTTGCTGGTCGGATAGTATTCCGGATAAAGTATTTCAATTTTAGAACAACATGTGGTTGTCTGAGTATCCATTAAGCATTACACTGCTCGCACTTGCTTGCTCCGCCTTTTTTTCCGGTTTGGAATTCGCCTTTATTTCGGCGAATAAACTGAATATGGAAATGCGGAAGCAGAAGGGGGATATGGTCGGACGATTGCTGAATATGTTCTACGACAAGCCTACTCGTTTTATTGGTGCGATCCTAGTGGGCAACAATATCGCTTTAGTGGTTTATGGTGGGGGCATGGCGGTTCTGCTAGAACCTTTCTTGCGTACTTGGGCGGGGGACAGTCAGGCGGTATTGCTTTTAATGCAAACCATAATCTCTACTTTTTGCATTCTTTTGGTGGGTGAGTTTTTGCCTAAGAACCTGTTCCGAATGGCACCATCCCGCATTTTGTCGGCTGTGGCCGTCCCTTTTAGTTTTATCTATTGGCTGTTTTTTCCGGTGGTGCTCTTTATTGTGTCTGTGGCGGATGGTCTGCTTCGCTTGTTTTTCGGCATTCGGAATAGTGAAGAACAGCCTGCCTTCGGTAAGGTGGACTTGGAACACTATATAGATAAAAGTAAAGACCAGATGGAAGACGATGCAACAGAGGAAATGGAACTGGTAGAACGTACACTGGAACTTCGCAAGCTCAAAGTGCGAGAATGCATGGTGCCAAGAACAGATATAGATGCCATTGATATTGATGAGGATATGAGGAATGTGTTCGGGCGTTTTGTCGATAGCAAGCATTCCAAATTGGTGGTTTACGAAGAAAATATTGATAACATAAAAGGCTATGTGCACCACCTTGATGTGCTGCGTCATTATGAGCACCGAAAACGAATAGGAGATGTAAGTGCGCATTCGCATAGTCACTTAGCCTATGAACTCGACCGCCCCCAAGGGGAGAGCGTAAAAAAGAACTTAAAATGGCGCTTGCCCCTATGGGAAGTCTTACAAGTGCCGGAGAGTCGCTTGGCAACTGATTTGTTGAACACATTTATTAAGGAACGCAAGAGCATCGCCTGGGTGTTGGATGAATATGGCGGAACAGCCGGCATCGTAACTTTAGAAGATATCATCGAAGAGGTTTTCGGTGAAATACGTGACGAACATGATGAAGAAGAACTTTTAGAAGTGCAACAAGAAGACGATCCCAACACTTTCCATTTTTCAGCACGACACGAAGTGGATTACCTCAATGATAAATACGAGCTTAATATACCGGATGAGGGGGATTACGAAACTTTGGCTGGATATGTATTGGAACATCTAGGTAGAATACCCCAGCAAGGAGAGGAGTTCTTACTTGATCATTTCAGCTTGTTGATCACAAGCTCAACGCATACACACATCATTTCCATTATGTTAACTCGTTTGCCCCAATTAGAACTCGAAGAGGAGCCACAGGGTTGATGTTAAAAATTCCCATTTCTTGTCTGGTATTTATCTGCATATCCCATTCTGTAAGCAAGCTTGTCATTATTGTGATTTTCACTTTTCCACTTCCCTGAAGTATAAAGATGAACTGCTTGATGCTATGCATAAAGAGATCGCATCGAGAAAGGATTATCTGGATGATAAAAAACTAGATAGCATTTACTTTGGAGGCGGAACACCTTCCATCCTTAGCCCTGCTGAAATTAATGCCTTTATAGACGGTATACTCAAATACTTCCAACTTTCTGAAAATGCGGAGATCACACTTGAAGCGAATCCTGATGATCTGACAAGTGCGAAATTGAGTGCTTATCGCGATACCCCGGTCAATCGTTTAAGTATTGGCGTACAATCTTTTTTTAACGAAGACCTGCTTTTGATGAACCGGGCGCATAATGCGAATGAAGCGGATTCCTGTATTAAAATGGCTCAGGATGCTGGTTTTCACGATATCAGTATTGATCTGATTTACGCGCTACCTTCAAGTGGAGAAGAACGATGGAAGCAAAATCTGGCAAAAGTCGCACAACTTGATGTTCCGCATGTATCCGCTTATTGTCTTACCATAGAACCCCGAACAGCACTGTCGCACTTTGTTGACAAGGGCAAAGTAGTTGAGCTTAGTGATGCGGATGCCGAAAAGCAATTCCACCTCTTATTAGAATGGGCTGAACAGCATGGCTATAGGGCTTATGAAATCAGCAACCTTGCTAAACCCGGACATGAGGCGGTTCATAATAGCAATTATTGGAAAGGAGTACCCTATTTAGGGATTGGCCCGTCCGCACATTCTTTTAATGGAGAAAGTCGGCAATGGAATGTGCGTAATAACGCTCGTTATATACAGACACTTGAAAGTGGGCGAGGAGATTATTTTGAAATAGAAAATCTGAGTACACAAGATAGACTGAATGAGTACCTGATGACGGGACTTCGTACTATATGGGGCTGTGAGTTGTCGCATATCAGAACGCAATTCGGTAAAGAAGCCGAGCAATATGTTCTGGCAGCAGCGCACCCATTTTTACGAAAAGAAATGCTTTATATAGCTAATGACCGGCTTCTTCTATCTGAAAGTTCCCGTTTTCTGGCGGATGGTGTGATCAGCGAACTAATGTGGGTGGACCCGCGCAAAGGATAGGAGAGGAAATGAAGCCACTAAGGAGCGCACTGAGCGGCGGGCTAAAAAGGCGGCCCAGAGGTAGCCATTTT
>JAHDGT010000271.1 GCA_020631675.1 Bacteroidota bacterium | reverse complement strand
CTGTACCTGTACCATCCGATGCACCATCTGTACCGCTACCATCAGCAGTACCGTCAGTGCCTGAACCATCTGTAGATGTACCGTCTGTACCACTACCATCAGCCGTACCGTCGGTGCCAGCACTATCTGTACCACAATCACTAGGATCTGAAAGCGTCAACATTAGAGAAGTACTACAATCACCACTCATGATCAATACATCATAAACGCCCGCAAGCAAAGAGGAGTAATCTGTATAGAGGTTACCCTCTTCATCACGTACATCTACGACATAATCCCCTGTACCACCACCAAAATTGGCAAAGTTAAAGGCACCAGTACCGCCGCATTCTGTAATATCCGCAATCGTTAAGTCATAAGTAAGCTCTGTTACCGTAATTGTTATTTGATCAGATACTTCTGGGCAATCGTCATTTGATATCGTCCATTCCAGTACTGTTTCACCAATTGGTAATTCGCTAACCTCAACAGCAGCTCTTTCAGGATCATCAAAGATCGCAGAACCAGAAACTACTGTCCATAAGCCAGACTCTGATAAAAGTGGCTCATTAGCTGTTAAATCTAAAGTAGTGCTACAAGTAACAATGTCATCACCTGCAATAGCTACTCCTGTAGCTTCATAAACGTTGAAAACAACTGTATCAGTTTGTGCTGTACAATCTGCATAATTTACAGTCCATACATATGCATTCTCGCCAATTTCCATGCCCGTTACTGATGCATTAGGATCATTAAGGTCAGAGAACGTACCCATTCCTCTATCAATGCTCCAAGTACCAGTACCTAAAGCAAGAGCTAATGCATCTAAGGTGACAAAGTCCTCGCAGATACTCATATCATCTCCCGCATCAACAGCAGGGAAGGATGCACAAGGATCCTCACAATCTACAGTACCCAATGGGACTATATCACTCGCACAAGAAGAACCGGCATCGCTAACCATGAAGGTATAAGCCGTAGATCCATCCGCCGGTAGTTCCAATTCTAATTCAACCCCAGCGGTTATAGATGTCATCGTGAAACCAGCACCTGATAGCGTTAAAGCACCACTACCACCTGTTGCGGTAAGTCCGATCAAGAAATCTGAACCTATACAAGCAGGAGTTGTAGTTACAGTCAACACAGGAGCATCTGCTACGGTAACCGCAGCACCACTTACTAATAAATCACCACAAATAGAACCACCACCATTGATCAAGTCAGCATATAAAGCCGTACCTGTAGTATAAGATGAAGGATCCAAAGTGGAAGGGTTATACACTAAAGAGTGTATCATATAATCGCCGGCTGCTAAATCTGTAAATGTAGCATCCGTAGCATTAACATCAACAATAGTTAAGTCCGAACCAGTTGTTAAGACATACAAGACCGAGTAGCCTGTAGGCAATACAGAACTTGAAGTTGAAGAAGCTCCAATATCGCCATTACAAGATGTTGCAGAGCTTGCAGCTAAGCCTCCTGCTTCTGCTAAACACTCAACAGCTGGGCAATCAGCGGCATCAAAAGTACCTGTGATCGTACCGATACAGTTTTCAGCATCGGCAATTGAAACAGACCAGAAAGTACCATCTGAAACAGTAAGTGTAACCGCCTCGCCATTTGCTGCTGTAGCAGCACTTAAAGTAGCACCAGAAGCACTTAAGCCAAATGATTCAGAAGCATTAAATGCTGGCAAACCACCTGTAGGAGTTAAACCCACAGTTGCAGTACCATCACCATTACATACATAATTCAAGCTCCCATCACCATTAACAGCGATAGGCTGTAAGAATACGAAAGGTCCTGCCGCCGCACTTAAGTCCGTACAACTAGGGTCATAACTTGGCGCTTCTCCTTCACCAATGAAAGAGTAAGCATAATATTCTGTATTGTAAGTATGGGTTGTGCCATCATTATTAATAGTTGCACTTGCTGTGCCATCTATAGAATTAAAGGTACCCCCCGCAGCTAAGCTTGATAAGCTACCATCATCAGAAGTAACTATACCCACATAGCCATCTGTTTCATCTCCTAAAGTAAAACCAGAGGCATCAAGAGAAACAGCATCTCCTGCGCATACCAGAGAAGGGAAGATAGTAACGCTTCCTGCATCCGCAGCACATCCTGTTGCTCCACCACAAACCACATCATTATCAAATGTTCCACTTACTGAAGCAGAACAATTTTGAGAATCTGTAAAAGTAACTGTCCAGTTCGCATCATCCGCAACAGTGATCGTGAAAATCTCAGAATCTGAAACAGATGTCACAGCTCCTGCATCACCATTTGTTACAGAAACAGTAAAAGCTTCATCACCGTTGTAAAGCGGCATACCACCACTTGCGGCAACTTGAATCGTAGCTGTACCATCACCATTACAAGAGTAACTATCCGCAGAGTCAGCGATAATTTCCTGTAATCTTACAAAGGACCAATAGGGCCTGCTAAATCAGTACATTCAGGATTGAAGCTTCCGATACTACCTTCTCCTATGAAAGAGTATAGGTATAATGGAACATTCAAGTTTGTATTCGCATCGTGAGTATAAGTCTCATTATCCGTTTGGAAAACTTCGAATAATGGTGTTAAATCACCAATATTAGCTCCACCATCAGCATCGCCACTAACAGCTAAACCGATGTAGCTATTTGGCGTAACATTCAAAGTATAACCGCTAACACTCAAGTCAATGCTTTCACCAAAACAGATGAAATCACCTGTAATGCTTGGTGTACCTGCATCAGCGATACAAGAACCACCACTAGAACAGTTATCCGCGTTTTCTACATAAGTACCACCGATGGTGTTCGCACAGCCATTATCATCTGTAAAAGTGACACTCCAAGTAGCACCATCATTAACACTTATGCTAATAGTTTCACCGTTAGCCACATCACCACCTGTATAAGTAGCATTGCTTGTGCTTATAGCGAAAAACTCAGCGGCATCATATAAAGGAAGTCCACCAACAGCTGATAAATCAACTGTAGCAGTACCATCATTATTACAATTGTAAACTATAGTAGCGTCAGCACCATTTATGAATATGTCTTGTAATAAAACAAATGGACCTGCTGCTGCACTTAAATCTGTACAAGTAGAGAAACTACCCGTTGAGCCTTCACCAATGAAAGAGTATACGTATAATTCGGTATTAATATCCAATGAAGTCCCGCCATCATTCGTGTAAGTCACGCTATTAGTAGCAGTCACATCATCAATAGTTCTGATCACAGGACCAGCCCCTAAGCCTGTAATAGCATTATCCGGAGAAGTGATAAGACCAACATAACCGTCAGTCTCATCTCCTAAAGTATAGCCTGTCACTGACAAAGTGATGTCGTCACCTACACAGATGAATTCTGGAGTAAAACTTGGAACACCAGCTACCGCAGGGCAATCTGGCAAATCACAAGATGAAATTTCATCGAATGTATCAGATACTGTTGCAGAGCAATTATTAGAATCTGTAAAAGTGGCTGTCCAACTGTCACCATCCGTTACGGTGAAGTTCACGCCGCCTAAATGTGCAACTGTAGTAGGACCAGTATATGGGGTAGACAAACCTGTGATACTAACGGTATATGACTCATTAACATCATCATAGAAAGGCATACCACCTGCTGCTGCCAAGAACACATTCGCAGTACCATTGCCAGCACAAGAGTAACTTATCGCCTCATTATTATTGATAAGGATCTCTCCCAACATAATAAAGGAAGAAGTCGTTACGGCTTGGTCATAACAAGCTGGATTGATATTATAAGGATCCCCTTCACCAACAAAAGAGTAAACATAATAAGGTGTGTTGATCCCGAAAGAAGTACCATCATTAGTATAAGAAGTCGCATCACCAGCAAACAAACTACTAAAAGTAGGTTCAGCGGTAACGTCAAGAGCGTTATCAGTAGAACTAGCCAATCCGATATAATTGTCCGTGCCTAAAGTATATCCCGACACCGCAAAATCAATATCATCTCCCCAGCAGACAAGCGTTTCATTGAAGCTTGGTGTACCTGCATCAACAGAGCAAGAAGCACCGCATACTGCATCCGCATCAAAAATACCGCTAAGGGTTGTTGAGCAGTTGTTATCATCAGTAAAAGTAAGCGACCAGTTCGCTCCATCGGCAACAGTAACTTCGGTAGTTACATTATCACCTGGAGTTAAAGTGGTAAGCACTGTAGCATTACTTGCTGTTATGGTGTAAGTAGAGCCATCATAAGCAGGTGTACTACCAGATACAACCACATTGAAAGCAGCTGTGCCCCCACCTAAACAAACATAATCACTTTGCGCACTTTGTATTTCGGAAAGAAGTACAAACGGACCTTCACCAGCACTGATATCAGTACAATTAGGATCGTAATTATTTGGCGTACCCAAACCTACAAAAGTATAAGCATATAAGTCTGTATCTGTAGGTAAAGATGGTGTGGAACCATTATTACTATAGACAAAGGAAGAACCCGTCAGCTCAGCAGGAGTAGGACTGTAAATTGTTGGTACTGATATATCTGTTACGGAAGTACTATTCGTAACGATCAGTGCCAAATAATTATCGCTCTCTAAAGATGAACCTGATGTGCTAAATGTGATATCGTCCCCGAAACAAACCACACTTGCATCAGCACTAATACTTCCGGCATCTACCGTACAGGCAGAACCCAGAATTGCAGAGTAGCCTGTAAAGGTACCCTGTGTATGTTCTGGCGTATCATCCGACAGATTCGCAATGGTGAAATTAGTGTTGAAGCTTAGATCCGGACTTTGGGTGTCATCAATGATATCAAAACAAACCTGACCCATAGATAGCCAGCTGTTTGTGATCAATGGACACTCAAATCCTGGAATGTACGCTTGTAATAGCGTATTTACATTCGCTTCTCCAACAACACCTATTTCGCTTGTTCCAAATGCCAAATCCTGGAAAGGACTATAATCCGTTCCAGGAGCAATTTCACAGGATAAGCTTGGATCCAACGTATAAGGTGTATACGTGGAGTTCGTTACAGCGTTTTTGTTGTACTCAAAAAACACAGTATGAGACCCGATATAAAAATCTGGTGCTCCATCGGCAGCCCGTATTTGCAAATCAATACAGAAAGTCGGTGACGCTCCTCCACTTACAGAAGAATTTGCAAATTGCAAATCATAAGTGGATTGGGCGTTTGCTACTAGTGTCGAGAGTATCAGTAAAGCCGTAAAGCAGACAGCTAGACTTTTGCGTACTTTCATAGCAGAACTTCGTTTTATACTAAGACTATTAATTATTCTATCTCAAATCATGCATCTATTCAAGCTATTCTATGCGAGTTTGTAATCGCAAAGAATGCCACATGCACAATAGGTCAATAACAGAGGGTATCAATAATTATTCCACTTTAGAACATAGGTGAAAAATGATACCAAATTGTAGGAAAGGGATTGCTTGAAAGCAGTAGGAAGGGAAATAAAGTATTGAGGGCAAGAGCTTTACAGTCAATTGTATTCAGCATACATTAACATGACATTTCATTTTGACATACTCTTCAGTAAGTAATTGCCTCGATTAACAAAGTTCGTAAATTCTTGACTAAAAAAAAGCTTTTCAATAGTCTAGTTTTATCTATGTTTTACAGAGTATATTTTTTGACTTTTTCGTGACATTTTAGTTTATGTAGTAATAATTTTAAAAAACATAATAAGTTAAAGTATTGATTATGCAAAAAACAACTTCACGCAATTCACTAATCAGCAGCATGGTAAATATTAAAACAATTAAAAAACACTAAAACCCTCTATCTTTTTACATTATTCTCATGACATAAAACCAACATAAAAATTTATGAATTTCGCCAAAAACCACTCTTCTTCTTAAGATTCGGAAGAAAATAACATCACGTCACTACACATAAAGCGTATGATGTAACCAGCAACATCCTCTCTAAAAGAATAGTTTGGCTCAAGCAACCTATTTAAAAAACTGTCCGTTATCAGCATAAATACATTGGTTGAGCTCACCATTTTCATCTCTTCATCTACCTAAACAAGTGGTATTATGCTTCAGAAACTTTTTCAGCTAACATTAGTCTTCTTCTTATTTACTTTAATTTCTTGTGATAAAGATACCTTTGAACCACATGAAGAAGGTTTATGGGTTAGGGTTATTAATAATAGTGGTTTCGCATTAAACAATGTACAGGCCCAGGGAATCGACTTTGGTAAGTTATCCATAGGTGAGACCACTGATTATGTGGAGCTTTTTGAGCCGATGTTTTTAATGGCTACCGTATCTGCCGATAAGAATAAAGAGACTTATTACTATAGTCAATTTTGCATGACTGGTGTGCCAATCGCAAGTGAAGGTGCTTTCACCGTACATATAGATGAGCTATTCGATGATGGCAATTGGTTATCTGTCAGATTGATTTCTGACTTAGCCTATGAAAAAGGCGAAGGTGAAGCAGAATGCATTGTTTATTGTGATTGCTGTGGTTAGACGTTACAATACA
>JAHDGT010000270.1 GCA_020631675.1 Bacteroidota bacterium | reverse complement strand
TAGCGCAACGAACCCCCAGATAGCCCATTTTGTAGGAACGGATAGCCCGGTGACCGCAGTGAAAGGCTGACGCCTTCAGACATAAGACGTAAGACATAAGATTTCCTGCTCGATGCCGAATTTCTATTGGGCGACTATTTGAAGCCTTTTATTGCGGACATGCGCCCAAACAAAGACTAAAACCCAGTCCCAAGGGGACGGCATATCATAGCGATGGATGTGAATCCATCGAAAAAGGGACGGCATACCAAAGCGATGGATATAAATCCATCGACAACACCCCATTTGACGAACCCGAAACACTAGTAAAACGTTAAATAAGTGGTATATTAGCATGTTAATATTTGAGCCAATTTTGGACTCATATCTTACGGACAATCAACAGTTTTATGGCTAAGCAGCAGAACCAGTATAGTGCGGATAGTATTCAGGTTTTAGAGGGTCTGGAAGCGGTGCGTAAACGGCCCGCCATGTACATCGGTGATGTAGGAGTAAAAGGACTTCATCACTTGGTTTACGAGGTAGTGGACAACTCTATTGACGAGGCACTTGCGGGCTATTGCGAGAACATCGAGGTGATCATCAACGAGAACAATTCGATCTCGGTGAAAGATGATGGTCGGGGTATACCGGTGGCGATGCACAAAAAAGAGAAACGCTCCGCCTTAGAGGTGGTGATGACGGTGCTGCACGCCGGTGGTAAGTTCGACAAAGGATCCTATAAGGTATCTGGTGGTCTGCACGGTGTGGGGGTTTCTTGTGTGAACGCCCTATCTATTGATATGAAGGTGGTGGTAGAGCGTGAAGGCAAAATGTACCAGCAAGAATACTCTTGCGGTAAGCCGAAGTACGCGGTGAAGGAAGTAGGAACGAGTGACGGCAGAGGTACAACAGTGACTTTCTTACCGGATGATACGATCTTCACGGTCAAAGAGTACAAATTCGATACGCTGGCGGCACGTATGCGTGAGCTGAGCTTCTTGAATAGAGGCATTCGCATCATATTGACCGACCGCCGAGAAGTGGGTGAGGATGGTGCCGAGTTCAAAACAGAAGAGTTTTTCTCTGAAGGCGGCTTGATCGAATTCGTACAGTACTTGGATTCGACTCGTACGCCATTGATCAATGAGCCGGTCTATATCGCAGGAGAAAAAGATGTGACCGGAGATGGTCAGGTAGTAGTTGCCGAAGTGGCTTTGCAATACAATACGGGCTTTAACGAGAACGTACACAGCTATGTGAACAACATCAACACCATTGAAGGGGGAACGCATGTTTCTGGTTTCCGTAGGGCTTTGACGCGTACGTTCAAGAGCTATGGCGACAAGAACGATATGTTCAAGAAGATGAAAATTCCGATCACGGGAGATGACTTCCGGGAGGGATTGACCGCCTTGGTGAGTGTGAAGGTGCCTGAGCCTCAATTTGAGGGGCAAACAAAGACCAAACTGGGTAATGGCGAAGTGACAAGTGTGGTGGATAATATCGTTAGCCAGGCACTGCAAAACTTCTTAGAGGAAAACCCCAAGCAGGCGAAGACCATCATTGAGAAGGTGATCTTAGCGGCTAATGCGAGAGCTGCGGCACGTAAAGCCCGCGAATTGGTACAGCGTAAAAACGTACTGAGCGGTGCGGGTTTACCGGGTAAATTGGCAGATTGCGCCAGTAAGGTATCTGAAGAGAGCGAGATATTCCTAGTGGAGGGAGACTCCGCAGGGGGGACGGCCAAACAAGGTCGTGATCGCCACTTCCAAGCGATCCTGCCTTTGCGTGGTAAGATCCTGAACGTGGAGAAAGCGATGGATCACAAGATCTATGGCAATGAAGAGATCAAAAACATCTTCCAAGCACTGGGGGTACACCATAATGATCAGAAAGAACTGGTCTTGGATAAATTGCGCTACCACAAGATCGTCATCATGTGTGATGCCGATGTGGATGGTAGCCACATCGTTACTTTGATCCTGACTTTCTTCTTCCGTCAGATGAAGGAGCTGATCGAGAATGGTTATATCTACATTGCCGCACCTCCTTTGTACCAAGTGAAAAAAGGAAAGCAGTTCCAATACTGCTGGACGGAAGAGGATCGCGAAGCGGCCATCACTAGATTAGCCGGTGAAGGCGATCGCAGCAAGGTGGGCGTACAGCGCTATAAGGGTCTGGGAGAGATGAATGCCGAGCAGCTTTGGGATACGACCATGGATCCGGATACGCGTACTTTACGTAGAGTGACAATTGATAATGCCGTAGAAGCGGATCGTGTGTTCTCTATGCTAATGGGGGATGAAGTACCTCCACGTAGAGCCTTCATTGAGGAGAATGCGAAGTACGCGAATATTGATATTTGATAAACGGAGCTTGGTGGGGATGGGGTTATTGCGCTGTTTTCCCTTTTGGTTTTAAGTGATCAGACATGAGACTCGAGATTTGAGATAGTTAAGCTCGTGGAAAAACTTTAAACTCCTTTATTAACCCATAATTAAAAAAGCCGAGTGCATTTAATGCACTCGGCTTTTTATTTTGGACTAACTATAAACTAAACTATTGAGATCAATTGAAGCGATTCGATTGTGATACTGGAGGTATCTACTACTTCGGCGTTCGGCACGAAGTCTCTCGTCTCCTATCTCGAGTCTCAAGTCTATTGTCTGTCCTGTCTGATTATTATTTAGTTCGCCTCATTATTACCATCGAAATCGAAGGTCAATGAGAAGCGTAGTGTGTTGTCTAATGGGTTACGCTGGTTAGACGTAGGTACGATATAAGAGAAGTTCAAGCCGAATACGCTATAGCGCAAGCCCAAACCTAAAGTGATGTACTTACGGTTTCCTTTACATTGGTGCTCATTGAAGTGACCCGCACGTAAAGCGAACTGATCGTTGTACCAGTACTCCACACCTACAGAATACATTAACTCTGTCATTTCCTCACTGAAACCACCTGGCGCATCACCGAAAGAGCCGAACATACCGTTCAATAAAGAGCGGTTTCTTGGGTCTTCTGTACCATCAGGTGTTGGTGTCATCAGTTTATTGATCTCGAAGCCGAAGAACAAAGAGTTGTGCTCATCTAAATCCGTGTCCAAACCAGCACCTAAGCCCAAGTTGATCGGAATGAAGTCTCTTGTACCACCATCAGAGTAAGCTACTTTATTACCAATATTGGTCATAGCACCACCAACGGTCAATTTGTTACCCTGTCCGAACCAAGTCAGATTAGGATTTTCGTAGTACACACCGATATCCGCCGCAACAGCCTGTGCCGCACGCGTCAAGTTACCACTCGCACCTACTTCCTGACCTCTAGCCAAGTCGGAACGGGCATACTTTAAGGTGATGCTGGTAGATAGGTTCTGGCTTAATTTACGCGCATAAGCCAAGTCTACCGCCATCTCATTCGGGTTGTAGTCCTGTAGTTTGTTACCTCCCGCATCCGTGAAGGTGATCTGTCCCAAAGAGAAGTAACGCAACGACAAGCCGATCGCTTGGTTATCGTCAATTTTCTTGTAACCAGCTAGGTAAGCAATGTAGATATCATCTACCAAGTTGCGCAACCAAGGGGTATAAGTCAAAGTAACCCCTAAGTCTTTCTCCGCGAAAGCCAATTTAGAAGCATTGTGGTAGATAGAAGCCGCATCCGCCTGTGTGGCAAGACCAACTTCACCCATACCACCAGTTCTACCGTCAGGGTTGATTCTTAAGAAGGGAATGGAGGTGAATACCGTATTCACACATACGCCTGTGCTGTCCTGCCCAGTAACGCCATTACCGGTCAACTGCGCATAGGCTGTCGTTTGAGGGAGACAGAAAATCACTGTGAATAAAGCACACAGCAAGAGTCTTCCACAGCTTTGGATCCTCATCATGCTACTGATTTTATCGTTCATTTGAAATTTGATCGCAATAGGATTAACATAACAATAGCCGCCAAGCCAAATCAGAAGATGTGGTCGGGGGCATGGTTATGGTTGGAAAAACGTTCTCCCAAGGCTTTCTATGCACTAGGAGATTTAAAAAGTAAATGTTGCGGCTATATGCGATCGTTTAAGATGAAGCGCGAATACGACTAATAAATTGAATCAAAAAGAAATTCAGAACATAAAATTGCTCTGGTGATTCAGGTGTAGTACGAAGATCCTAAATTTTTAGGACTTATACAAAGCTTATACGTAGTAAGTAATACTAAGTTCGGGTGGGTATGCGCCAATCAAGACCTGCTGGGTCTATAAAGCGTTGCACGAAAGGAAAATATTTTTCAAACTTTTTTAAACCTTTCTAAAAATCACCCCAATTGCTCGTTCGTCTCCGTTTCGGTTTCCAATACCGATAGATAGTTTTTCAGAATGTCGCTGAACTGATCCGGGCACTCCATCATGGGCGCATGACCACTATCCTCTATCCAACGTAAAGTGGAATTCGGGAGCTTCTCGTGAAATTCATCCGCAACAAAAGGTGGGGTCACCTGATCATGTCTGCCCCATATGAGCAATACAGGTTTGTGAATGCGGTGCAGCTCACTACCAATGTTATGGCGTATCGCCGATTTTGCTACACTCACCACCCGCATGGCTTTTTCCCGCTGGTTCACCGCATTGAACACCTCATCCACCAACTCCTTGGTGGCCATGGCCGGATTGTAGAAAATATCCTCCGCCTTTTTCTTGATGTATTCATAATCCCCTCTACGCGGAAAAGTATCTCCCAGCGCACTCTCGAACAAACCAGAGCTGCCCGTCAATACCAAGCTCTTCAGCTTTTCTTGATGCGCTAAGGTATAGAGTAGGGAGATATGACCACCTAGAGAATTGCCCAAGAGCACGAACTGATCCAGCTCTTTATAGGCGATGAAACGCTCCACATAAGCCAACAAGCGATCAATAGTGGATTGACGAAGTGGTAAGTGGTAGATCGGCAACATCGGCACGATCAGTTTGTGGCTAGGTGAAAAGCGTTCGATCAAGCCCGAGAAATTACTCAAGGCACCGAAGAGTCCGTGCAGCAGTACGATAGGCGTACCCTCTCCGTATTCGAAGTATCTGAACTCACCGCTTTCTATCAACTCGTAGTTCATAGCCCATTAATTGAGATGTAGTAGAGTAGGACGATTGAATGAATTGGAAAGCAAAATTAGCGATTTAACACTTGGCTTGTATCAATAAACCGCTTTTGTTGCCGGCTTTTTTTTAGCACCATGCCGAGACAAAAAACTCCCCCCATTCTTATCACTAAGAACGAGAGGAGTCCGTAAATCCAACAAAAAAACTAGCGTAATAGTAACAAGATCACTCCTTCACAAAGCGACTCGCGAAACGGCCATTTTCATTCACATAGCTCAACACATACATGCCCGGAGCCAGATCCCCCACTTTAATTCCATTACTATAAGGACGCACTGACCGCACTAAACGTCCACTCATATCCATAATTTCCACTTGCTCAGGCATCGCCGTCCACTGTATGTACAACTGATCCTGAACGGGGTTCGGATGCAGACTGATTTTTTCACTCCTTAGATCCGTCGCCTCATCAATAGCCGTGATCTCATCATACACAAAACGATAAACCGTCCCTTCGGCGATCGTTCCCTCCATCGTCACATCTATATCCATTGTTTCAATAGCCTCGGGAGCATCCACACTTCCCGTTAAAGCAATGCCCGATGCGGTCAATTCCGTAGTAATAATATTCAAAGAAGGCGCGATCGCGACCAAAGGACCATCTTCCCCCTCATACGCCAGATCCGGATCCTCAATAGAAGTAGGACCAAAGCGCAACTCCACATTATTATTCGCCTCATACAACCACATCTGGAAGTTGGTATAATCCGTAGAAGAACCATTTTCATCCACATCCGCGTAAAAGCCCACATTATTCCACTCCATCTTAAAAATGCGCTCGCCCACTTCCCCTTCTACCAAATATGATAAGGGCGACAAAGACCCCGGCTCACCATAATAATTGATCGTATCAGAAGCACGGTCAATAATATCCGGGCCATAAGCCATCAAAACCGCCACTTCAATAGGAGATTCGGTCTCCCCCAATAGCAAACCACCCAAGCCCGCATTCTCAGACAAGATCAGCTCAGAGATCGTCTTGTCAAACAACTGAAATTCAAAACCAATAGGAATCTCCGCCTGCGGGTCATCCCAAGTGATCCCGTCATTTATAGATATCGGATCCTGCAAATTGGTATAAGCATCCGCATCCACTTCAAAATCATAGGTGTACTCCTGTGCATAAGCCAGACTAGCAAAAGCAAAACCCAGCAAAGCGAAAATCAAAAAGTTAAACTGCTTCATAGCATATAGAATTTGATGATTAGGTATTTGTTTTAAATTTATTGTTGGGCGCGTACCCGCAATAAAAGCCTGCGCTAGCAAGCAGATAAATGATCGGCATACGGCACGAAAGTCTCTCTACTCGAGTCTCATGTCTCGAGTCTAAAAAGCGCAAGCTTTCACTGCGTCCACCGGGCTATCC
>JAHDGT010000269.1 GCA_020631675.1 Bacteroidota bacterium | reverse complement strand
ACGCCTTTTTTGTTTTTACTCTTTATTACCGAACCACTCTACAGTTTCCTGCTTCGCGGCTTGCCAATCGGTCATGCCGCCTTCCAAATCGTAAATGGTCTTAAAGCCTAAGCCCTCGGCTATATTGGACGCGCCTTTACTTCGTCCGCCTTTGGCGCAATAGAAAACAACGGGCTGCTCACGATCCATACCCATTAATCCTTTTTGAAAGGCGGCTCGATCTCTGTAATCTAAATGATAAGCACCTTTGATGATACCCGTTTCTTTAAGCTCGTTGGCTGTACGTACATCAATGATGCGGAGGTTTTCACCCGCACTGATCTTTTGCTGTAGTGCTGTAGCATTGACCAATGACCGATCTACCTTGGGCTTTTCAGCTGTTTCTGAAGAACTGGGTGCTTTGGTTTTTGAATTGTTAGCTTGAAAACAGGCGGTAAGGCTGAAAGAAATGAAAATTAGGCTTAAAAGAATGCTGAGTTTTTTCATAGCGGTTTATGGACTTTTCGTTCTGAGAAGGTTCGAGGGGAATACCTTGATTTGCTAAGGTAAGGATTGTGTAAGAAAACAAGTGAATACTCACCAATGTTCATAGGCAAGGGATAGGAGCGGTATGAGGTAGCCCCCAATGCTATTGAGCGGCGGGCTGGCGGGGCGGCCCAGAGGTAGCCACCGCCAGCCCTGCCAGCGAAAAGCATTGGGGGCTGCCGAATTTAGTGGATAGCCCGACCACGCAGTGAAAAGGCTGGCAATTGTTTTTGGATCAGCTAGGACTTTAACTGCTAGAACACATCTGTTTGAGTGCTAGACTTTTATGCCTTTTCATTGCGTGGATGACCCCTGCTTTTTTTGATATTTAAGGTAAAACACGCGCATATTACGCGCTGATTTTCGTATATTTGGGCCTTTATAAGTCGCTTTTTAATACTTGCGCTTTATGGCTGTTAAGACGAATACATATCAGGTTACTTTACCGCAATTTGAGGGTCCTTTTGACCTGCTGTTGTTCTTTATTGAACGCGACGAATTGGATATTCACGATATTGCCATTGCCAAGCTGACGAATGATTTTTTGGAGTACATCAGGGAGATGGAGCGACTGAATATTGAGTTGGCGAGTGAATTCATGTTGGTGGCCGCCACACTGATGCGGATCAAAGCGAAGATGCTGCTGCCGAGAAAAGAACTGAACGAAGAAGGAGAGGAAATTGATCCGAGAGCGGCACTGGTGCAACGTTTGATCGAGTACAAACGTTTTAAAGAGGTACAGGCGGATATGCAAGCCTTAGAGCATGAGCGCACCTTGCGTTTCGCAAGAGGAAACCTGGATAAAGAGCTGCGCAAGATCAGTAATGCTTTCGCGGATGAGCGAGAATTGCGATCTTTGGACTTGTATAAGCTGATGAAGGTTTTTCACAAGGTGCTGAATAGATTTCAGGAAGAGAAGAACCAACAGCGTTTTGAAGTGGTTAAATACCCGTACACCATTTCTGGTGAGAAATCAGGTTTGAAGTCCGTGCTGAAAATTCACTCGAACGGAGAGTGCTATTTTAATGAAGTATTCAGCGACTGTACGAACAGGGTATGGGCTTTATATCGCTTTTTATCGATCTTGGAGTTGATCCAAGAGGGGCAAGTGGGTGTACGTTTGGGCATGGGCTTGAACAACTTCTGGTTATTCTTGTTGAACGACAGCTCTCCTGAAAGCACCGATACCATTCAGGCAGCTGCCTAGGTGTTTCTAATATGCTTGGCTTGTTCTAAACAAAGAGCCCCTTTAGTTAGTTATACTACCTACTACTTACTAACTAAGTACTGTATCACTCATACCCGCTCGCAGCCAGCGGCTACGCGATTAAAGCTAATTCGTTTTGTCAGCAGAGAACAATAGTCCGAGTACATCTTCTTCCACTTCTTCGGGCAGCGTGCTTCAAAACCTCGACTCGAATAAGATCATCCTTCCTGTGATGATCAGCTTAGGGGTGTTGATCTTCTTAATGATCAAAGATTTTGACATCAACAGCCTACAATCTATTGATTGGGGTTGGATGTCCTTGGTCTGTCTGATCATAGCTGCTTTATTGATGGTGGTCAGACACTATGCGCTAATGACCCGCCTTAAAGTTCTGCTAGACCATAAATTGAGTTGGTGGCAGTCTTTCCAATTGATTTCTTTGTGGGAGTTTGGTTCTGCGGTCACGCCTTCTACCGTAGGAGGAACCGCCGTGGCACTTTTCCTGATCACTAAGGAAAAAATAAGAGCCGGCGAGACGATCGCCGTTGTGCTATTCACGATTTTTTTAGATGGTTGCTTCTTTCTGCTCGGCATCCCCTTCTTGTGGATGTGGCTGGGTAATGGCTTACTGCATCCGGCATTGGCGGGCTATGCCTATAGTTCGGGCGCACTGGCATTGATCCTGCCTTTTGTCATGGCCTATGTTTTCATGGTAGTGTATACGATCATGATCGGCTACGGACTATTCGTTAATCCGCGTAGCTTGAAATGGTTGATGGTGCGAACGACCAAGCTGCCTCTGCTCAGAAGATTTAAAGAAGGAGCGATGAAAACGGGGGATGAGATGATCATCGCATCCAAAGAGTTACGTAAGAAAGGACGACAGTTTTGGGCAGTAGGTATCATAACCACTATCGTGAATTGGGGAACTCGCTTCTTGGTCTTGAATTTCGTGATGCTGGCGTTTATGAGTATCGGTGATCACTTGCTGCTATTCGGCAGGCAGCTGATCATCTACATTATGATGATACTCGCGCCCACACCTGGTGGCAGTGGCGTGGCTGAGCTGACTTTCGGACCGCTGTTGAATGATTTCTTCGCACAGGGCGGAGGTGTGGCGGATAAAGGATTGCAAGCGGTGATCATACCCATTTGGCGACTGATCTCTTATGTGCCTTTCCTTATTCTGGGACTGTTCGTAATGCCTGCTTGGATGAGACGGGTATTCGGCAATACAAAAACAGAAGAGGTACAAGCCGAGTTAGAATCGATGTCGGAATCTGAGGCTGACTCTTCTAATAAGAAGTTGAAGAATAGACCTTTTAAAAAAGATGCGGGTAGTGCTTTGCCGTCCTAGTCTTAATCCATCTGCGAAACGAATTGTTTTCTAATTTTGCAAAGAGGATAAAATAGCATCGCCTCCTGTGGTAAAGCGTTTTTAAAAAAATTAACAGCTAGTAGCTTATTGTTACTACTTGAAAATGATTCAGTTAAAATACTTTGCCGTATCTTGTTATCGATAGTGTGCCATTTATAGTGCAACATTTCAATAAGTAAATCGTATACATACATCAGTCAATTACTTTCCTTGTCTTACTTGTACAAACAATCGCTCAATAATCGTTACCCCTTTATGCAGATTTTACTGCTCACGTTCAACGTACAGCCCAACAAGAAGATAACTATCTCTGATGAGGAGGTCGTAGAGCAGATCGTGCGCACACAGAGCGCTGATATGGTGAACGTATTGTACGATCGCTATGCGCATAAGGTGTACCGGAAATGTATCTCCTTTGTAAAAGACTCCAGCACTGCTGAAGATCTTACCCACGATATATTTATTAAGATGTACATGAACCTCGGTTCATTCAAACAAAAGTCTAAGTTTTCCACTTGGCTTTACTCGATCACCTATAATTTCTGTATCGACTATCTGCGTAAAAGCAAAAAGATGCGCACCATGTCGGTCGAGGAAAACCCCAATCTTATAAAAGATCTGGAAGAAGATGGTATTGACGATTTTATCGAAATTGCTTCTGGTCAATTGAAAAATTTACTGGAGAAAGTAAAGGTGGAGGAGAAAATGATCCTCTTGATGAAATACCAAGACAATCTCAGCATCAAAGAAATACAAGATGTTTTAAGTATTTCAGAAAGTGCGGTTAAGATGAGAATTAAACGAGCTAAAGAGAAAGTACGACGCTTGCATGCGGAGCAATATCCGGTTCACTATTAAATCATCAAGCTTTACTGCTTGGCCATTTTTTTGATAAATATAAAAAAGCTAGTGACGATTAAATTTCAGGATCGTCAGAAAGTCCAAGCATATCCCGTGCTAAGTTGTACTTCCCGAACTAATTCTACTGCCTCCTTTTTTCTTATTGACCTTACCGGGCCTCTCCAATAGAGGTATAATAATAGTGTACATAGTGAGTAATTTCGAACATTTAGACGATCATAATCAAGAAGAGCATCAGTTGCCCGAGTCTTTGCGTACCAAGGTAATGGGCACCTATTATGCGATCACCGCGATGTTCAGTGTCGTTGATCTATACGTAGGAGGCATGTTTCGCGCACTCATGGGTTCTCTAGGCTCAGATGAAGGAAACCAGTCGATTACGAACAGTAATGAAAATCCCCCAAATACGCTAAACGATAAGAATGACGATGATGATTAACTTCATGCTGCAAAGCGGCGCTTCCAAAGAGCTTCCAGACTTAATGGATATTTTACAGAATATCCTAGATGCCACCGTGGAATTCGCACCACGTATCATCTTCGCGATCATAATATTCATTGTCGGCTGGATCCTGGCTAAGATCGTCAGCATGGTATTCGCAAGAGTACTTAAAGGAGTTGGTGCCGATAAATTGGGAGACTACATGAAAACGGAAGTAGACGCCTTCCGTAATATGGAGATCACCCTCAGCAAAGCCATCGGAAAGCTGATCTATTACTTACTGATGCTGGTCGTCTTGACCGTATCGGCAGAGTACTTAGGCGTTGATTCGATCAAGAGTGGTATCATGCAAGTCTTAGGTTATGTGCCTAAACTTCTAAGCGGTGCTATCTTCTTTATAGCCGGTCTGGTCATTGCGGGTATCATTCGCAGAGTTGCCGACGCCGCACTATCCGCCACGGGTTTGCCAGCGGCCAAGTTCATCAGCACCTTCATCTACTACTTTATTCTGATCCTAGTATCTGTAAGCGCATTGAACCAAACAGGGATCAATACAGAACTGATCAATGACAATGTGACCATCGCCCTAGGAGCGATCGTGATCGCCTTTGCCATTGGTTACGGCTTCGCTTCTAAAGACCTTATGGCAAATATGCTATCCGCCATGTACAGCCGTGATAAATTCACCGTAGGGCAGATCATTCGCATTGACGACATTTCCGGACGTATCGTAGCTAAAGACAATAATTCGGTCACCCTTGATGCGGGCGACAGACATGTGGTCATCCCGATCCGTAAGCTGATCAGCGAGACGATAGAAATCCTTCCAGAAGGATAAAAAACAGAGAGAATAAGGGTACATTGATCGCTCACCCTTTCGATGTACAGCAAACCAAAAGGGGCACCGAGATTCATTTCTCAGTGCCCCTTTTACTTTTACATTTGACCGATTGATTCAATCAATCCACTAGTTATTTCCCAAGATCAAAGGCAAGCCATCACCGCCGCCACCAACTACAACCACCTTCGCATTCGGTGATTCCGCCAGTGCTTTAGTCGCTTCAATACCCTTCTCTTTCAGGATCTTCTCCGTCAAACTCTCACTAATGATCTTGTTCGCCTGCGCCTTACCTTCCGCCTCGATCCGCTGACGTTCCGCTTCCTGCTCTGCCTTAGATAATTTGAACTCATACTCTAAAGACTCCTGCTCCTGCTGCAACTTCTTCTCGATCGCCGCCTGTAAAGATTCAGGCAGTTGCACCTCTCTGATCAGTACTGCGTCCAAAATCAAATACTTTTTCCCAACCGCTTCCGAAGTCCGCTGGAAAATTTCATCCTGTATGCTCTCTCGCTTACTAGAATACAATTCCTCCGGCAAATACTTACCGATCACCTCACGAGTGGCCGATCTGATCTCAGGAATAATGATCCGCGATTGATAATCCTTACTCACCTCATCATGCAGATAACCGATCTGCTGCGGCATAGGGTTAAAACGGTAACTCAGCTCACAAGTAATGTTCAGACCGTTCTTAGAAAGTACGTTCATCTGCTCAAAACCCTCTTGCACCCGTACATCATACACGAACATCGTGTTCCAAGGGGCAACAAAATGAAAGCCCTGATCATAGACCTGATCTTTCTGTAAACCCCCACCAAATTTTTTAAACAACACCCCTTTTTCCCCCGACTTGATCGTCAGGAAAGTGCTGTTGCTTAGCACCGCGATCGCGAAAAAAGCGATCATTGCGATCGCCGCGATCCTTGCAATTCTCTTGTCCATAGTTCTCTATATTTTAATTGTTAAATATCTTATTGTTATCAGGGCGCGTGCCCGCAATGCAAAGCTGGCGTAAGCCAACGACTAAAGATTCGGCATACAGCAGAAATCTCATGTCTCGAGTCTCATGTCTCGGGTCTAAGAAAGCGCCAGCTTTCCACTGCGGTCACCGGGCTATCCGTTCCAATTCGGGGGCTGTTCGCTGCTTCGCTGGCAGGGCTAAAAATGGCTACCTCTGGGCCGCCTTTTTAGCCCGCCGCTCAGGGCGCTCCTTAGCCCCCTCATTTCCACTCCTATCCCTCGCGCGAGTA
>JAHDGT010000268.1 GCA_020631675.1 Bacteroidota bacterium | reverse complement strand
CAACTACGAAATACCCGTCTTCCACAGGCAGTACCGCATTCGACAGGGCATTCGCCGTATCTTCAGGGAATATTTTGTTGAAATAATAGTTCTGGGCGGATAAAGTAGTAGAGATAAGAGGGAAGAACAGAAGTAAAAAGCGGAAGAACAAAGACATGACATGGAAATTAAATCATTAAAGAGCGTCTGACTATAAACTTGTCGTATTAAACATACTAAAGCGTTGCATTTCCAAAAATAAATCACTTTTCCTATTCCCCGCGCAAGGGATAGGCGCGGTATGAGGTAGCTGCTATGGCTATTGAGCGGCGGGCTGGCGGGGCGGCCCAGAGGTAGCCACCGCCAGCCCTGCCAGCGAAAAGCCATAGCAGCTGCCGAATTTAGCAGATAGCCCGGTGGACGCAGTAAAAGGCTGACGCCTTTAGACATAAGATTCAAGACGCAAGATATAAGATGTCCTGCTCGATACCGATTTTGCTATTGGTTATTAGCTAAAGCCTTTTATTGCGGGCATGCGCCATTATTTTAAAATGAGATCAGTCACTGCTTCAGTATTTTGTAACTACATTTGAGCCATATAAAAACAAAAAGTCGATCTCAATATGCTCACTGTAGATCCTAAGAATACCAAAACGGCCGACCTTCATCAGTATTTATTAGGAGCCGTTTCACCTCGCCCTATTGCTTTTGCCAGTACGATCAGCGAGGACGGCACGCCCAATTTAGCCCCTTACAGCTTTTTCAATTGCTTCAGTTCCAACCCGCCCATTGTCATTTTCAGCTCTAATAGAAGGGTCAGGAACAATACCACCAAAGACACCTTGGCGAATGTGGAAGCCAATAAAGAAGTGGTGATCAATGTGGTATCGCACAGCATAGTGCAGCAAATGGCCGTTGCCAGTATTGAATACCCCAGTGATGTCAGTGAATTTGACAAAGCCGGATTGACACCGCTTGCGGCAGAAAAAGTAAAGCCCTTCCGCGTAGCCGAATCGCCTGTGCAAATGGAGTGCATTGTTAGAGAGATCATTCCATTGGCGGAAACACCCGGTGCGGGAAACCTCATTGTATGTGAAGTGGTGCTCATGCACATACACGAAGCGGTATTGGATCAAGAAGGAAAAATAGACCCGCAACGCATTGACCTAATGGGCAGAATGGGACGTGCTTTTTACTGTAGAGCATCTGGAGATGCGGTACATAAGATTTTTCAGCCTGTTACGCAATTGGGTATTGGTGCGGATCAATTACCTCAAGCAATCAGGAACAGCCACATACTAAGCGGTAATGATATTGGTCAACTCGCAGCCTTGGAGCAATTACCCAATGAAGCGGACATAGCCGCAGCAAGATCATCTGATGCTGTAAAACGCTTAGCAGAAAGCATGAGCGGGGAAACGCTACTAGAGCACATTCATAGAAGTGCGAAGCAAAAGATCAAAGAGGGAGATGTTGCAGGGGCTTTGGCTTTGTTGTCAGCTTTTGCATGATCGTCCGCTCAATACCCTAGCACATCCAACATCTGTTCCGGACTTTGTTCTTCCGATCGAAGCCAGTGTTTAAGTTGACCATCTTCGTCTATATCAACTAATACATGCTTAGGGCTGGGTATGAGGCAGTGTTTTATTCCTCCATAGCCACTCAAGGCGGATTGGTAGGCACCCGTATGAAAGAAACCCAAGTATAATGGTTCATTTAACTCCCCATGTTCGTTACTACCCACTAGCGGCAGGTACAATTGGCTGTTATGCGCCTCAGAATTGTAGTAGTCGGCATTATCACAAGTAATGCCACCTATGTTCACACGTCTGTACTCTTTATTCCAATGATTGACGGGCAGTAAAATGAAACGCTGCCCCATCCCCCAGGTGTCGGGCAGATCATTCATGAGCGAGCCATTGATCATATACCAAAGCTCAGAGTCGTTCTGTAATTTCTGAGAGAGGACCTGATAGATCATGGCTTCACTTTCTGCTACAGTAAACTTTCCAAATTCTGTAAAAATATCCGGATGCGGTATTCCATCCTCATCACAAGCACTTTTGACCTGCTCGACGATCTGCTTGATCATATAAGCGTAGTCATAATCAAAATCCAAGGAGTGGCGAATGGGCATACCTCCTCCTATATTTATGGCTTTAAGATCCGGACAGATCTTTTTGATCTCACAATACAGTTTGATCGCTCTTTTGAGTTCACTCCAATAGTAGATCGTGTCTTTGATGCCCGTATCTACAAAAAAGTGCAGCATTTTTAAACGAAGTCGTTTGTTCGTAGCAACTTCTTGTTTGCAATATTCCAGTATTTCGGCTCGTCTGATACCAAGGCGGGAGGTGTAGAATTCAAATTTAGGTTCTTCTTCAGTCGCTACACGTATACCTATATTAAAGGCATCTTTTTGAACGAAATCGAGCAGTTTAGGCAATTCTGTTTTATTGTCTAAAACCGGGATTACATTTTTGAAATCACCATCTATCAAATCAGCGATCTTCTTTAGATAAGCATCGGTTTTGTAGCCATTATTGATAATGATCTTATTAAGATGGATTTGTTCTTTCTGTCGTAAGCTTTGAACTAAATCAATATCAAAGCTGGAAGAAGTTTCTATGTGCACACCTTCTTTAAGCACTTCATTTAACACATAATGAAAGTGATTGCTTTTGGTGCAATAGCTGTAATAGTATTGCCCCGAGTAAGACAGCTCTTTGAACGATTTATTGAAAAGATTTCTCGCTTTTCTTATCTGCCTACCAATTTTAGGCAGATAGGTCAATCTGAAAGGCGTACCATAAATATCGATCAGCCTTTTTATGGGGATATTGTGGAAGCAGAGCTGATCCTTGCGGAGTTCGAAACCCTCCTGAGGGAAGTAAAATGTTTGATCGATAAGATCAGTATAGCGGTTGATCATCTAATCACAAAAAGATGGTTAACAAGCTTTTTTCATTCGGGCGGCGAAGATAAGTCGCTACTTACATATTTTTTACAACCAGCCTTCTTTTTTATACCATTCAATGGTTTGCTCAAAACCTGATCTCAAGTCTATTTCCGTTTCAAAATCAAGCTCTGTTTTTGCTTTATCGGGACTGCACGTCCACGCCTCTTGAATGATCTCTAGTACTTTCTGTCCGTTCAAAGTAGGAACATTGCCCGTTAAGCGAGTGCCTAAATCACCGAATGCGGCTATTACCTTGATCAATGCGATCGGAATACGCACTTTCAGTGCTTTTTTAGCCATGACCTCTTTAGCTGTATCACCTAGTATATGCCAATCATACTGCTCTTTATTACAGAGGTAATACACCTGCCCCTTGGTGTTTCCTGTTGCCAGAGTAAGTAAGCCCTTTACCAGATCACTCACATGAACTATGCTTATGTGCTGGTTATTATAGCCCGCGATCGGAACCAAACCCCGCTTTACCGACTGAAAGAACAAATAAACCTCCGTATCTCTTGGTCCATAAACCACTGGTGGGCGAGCAATATTGATGGGCAGTTTATTAAAGTAGCTCTTACATAGTTGTTCCTGTGCTAATTTACTTTTACCATACCAACTAACGGGCTTTGGCTCATCCTCTTCCTTGATCATTCGAGTAGCGGTAGCAGGACCGCCAGCCGCCAGACTACTCGTGACCACGATCTTTTCTATTGAACTGGCATGTGGCAGTGCAGCTTCTAGCACTTTTTGCGTCAGCATCACATTTCCTCGATAATAGGCATCGAAGTCTTTTACTCTTACAGAACCCGCAATGTGAAAAATATAATTCGCTCCTGTGAATGCTTTACTTAGTGCTTCTATGTCCAACAAGCCACATCTATGCAGTTCCACAGCCTTATCATCCAACCATTTGGTTTTACTAGTCGAGCGAATGATCGCACGTACGGTATAGCCTTTTTCAATCAGCAAATCAACTAAATGACTCCCTACAAAACCATTAGCACCTGTTACGACCGCGATTTTATGTTGCCCTGTTTGACTCATATTCTATTGACTTTAAACACCTATGTTCCTTCAGCTTTCGTTATCTTTGTAAGACCTATTATCATTTTTTCCTTGAAATCGGTTAATCCTATTCACCTTTTTCAAGAGGAAACGGACACCTATTATCGAATCTTAAAAGAATCGTACTTTGAGTTTACTGAACAAATGTACGGCCTATACCCGTGCCGATCGCGTGAAATCTGAAGGCTTCTATCCTTATTTCCGAGCAGTAGAAGAGAGTGAAGGCCCTGTAGTCAGAATGGAAGGGAGAGATGTGATCATGGCGGGTTCCAATAATTACCTAGGGCTGACAACTCACCCACACGTAAGAGAAGCGGCCATAAAAGCCATAGAAAAATACGGTACGAGCTGTTCCGGCTCACGTTTCTTAACCGGCACCATTGATCTACATAATGAATTAGAAGCTAAACTTGCCCAATTCATGGGTAAGGAAGCTTGTTTATTGTTCAGCACAGGCTATCAAACAGGTCAGGGCGTGATCAGCACTTTGGTTGATCGTGGTGAGTACATTCTATCTGATAAAGACAATCACGCAAGTATAGTAGCTGGGCAGCTCATGAGTGCGAGCATGGGGGTGAATGTGGTGCGTTTTAAACACAAAAGCATGGCAGACTTGGAAAAGCGTATTTCCAAGTTGCCCTTAGAAGCAGGCAAGCTCATTGTAACAGATGGGGTCTTCAGTACCTTTGGAGATATTGCACAAGTTGATGAATTGAATAGAATCGCAAAAACCTATAATGCGAGTTTATTATTGGATGATGCACATTCATTCGGGGTATTGGGAGAAGGTGGTCGCGGCACCGCAAGTGAATTCGGATTAAACGATGATGTGGATCTGGTCATGTGTACATTCAGTAAGACACTGGCTTCTATTGGCGGTTTTGTTGTAGGTAAAGAGCGTGTCATTAACTATTTGAAGCACAAATCTTCCGCCTTGATCTTTAGTGCCTCTCCTACTCCATCTTGTGTTGCGGCGGCTATAGCTGCTTTAGAAGTATTGCAAGCACATCCGGAATTGAAAGATCAAGTAGTGAACAATGCGGCTAAGATTCGCCAAGGTCTACAGGGTTTGGGCTTTCAAGTTCCAGACGGACGTTCTGCGATCGTACCTGTTATTATCGGTGATGATGAAGACACTTTCACTGCATGGACCATGCTGTATGATGCAGGAGTATTCGTAAATGCGTTTATTTCTCCTGCCACACCTCCTGGCAAGCAGATGTTGCGCACCAGCTATATGGCAACACATGAAGACCATCACTTAGATAAAATCTTAGAGGTTTTCGAAGCCATCGGTAAACGCATTGGGGTCGGTCAACGTCCGGCAGCTCAAAGCTGATCTATTCCTTTGTTTCTTATTCACACCCTTGATCAAAGCATGTCAACCACTATTTCCATACAAGCAGTAAACAATAAAAAGCAATTAAAAGCTTTCATTCACTTTCCATGGAAGATATACAAGGATGACCCGCATTGGGTTCCTCCCTTGCTGATGGATATGAAGCGTCGCTTCAATAAGAAGAAAGACCCTTTTTACGAGTATGGGGATTTGCAGCCGTTTTTAGCATATAAAGATGGTGAAGTGGTTGGCAGAATTGCAGCTATATCTAACAGTCTATACAATAAAACCCAAGATGCGGACACCGCATTTTTTGGTTTTTTCGAGTGTGTCAATGATCAGGAGGTCGCTAATAAGTTATTTCAGGTAGCAGAGAATTGGGTAAAAGAAAGAGGCTTTACAAAGATCAATGGTCCGGCGAATCCTACGATCAACCATGAGTACGGTCTATTAGTAGAGGGCTTTAACGATTCTCCGAGGATCATGATGAGCTATAACCCTCCCTATTATATTGATCTGGTGAAAAACTGGGGGTTCAAAAAAGATAAGGGCTTATTCGCCTACGAGATCAACTCGGAAACGATCCATAAGAATCCTAAGTTCCAGAGAATCGCTAAAATAGCCCGGGAACGCTCTAAGGTTTCTATCCGCAAGATCAATATGAAAAACTTGAAAGCGGAATTGAAACTCGTCAAAAAGGTCTATAATGACGCATGGGCGGATAATTACGGTTTCATACCTATGACCGACGCTGAGTTGGACGCATTGGCCGAAGATTTCAAGCCCATTGTGATCGATGATTTGGTGATTTTTGCTGAGATAGATGGAGAAACCGTAGGTTTTGCTTTGGTTGTACCTGATTACAACCAGATTTTTAAAGAAATGAATGGGCGTTTGTTCCCCTTCAACTTCTTGAAGTTATTACTGCCTAGCTACCGTAAGAAAATCGAATGGTTGCGGATCATCATTTTGGGGGTACTGCCGAAATACCAAAGACGAGGAATTGATGCCGTATTGTACCAAGAGGTATTAGAGCGGGCCTTAAAACATGGTTACCCCAAAGGGGAAGCGAGTTGGATCTTAGAAGATAATCTCGGCATGACCCGTGCTGCTGAAGATGTAATGAGCGGGAAGGTGTACAAGCGGTATCATGTTTACGAAAAGGAGGTTTAA
>JAHDGT010000267.1 GCA_020631675.1 Bacteroidota bacterium | reverse complement strand
TTATCTTCGTTGCTCATAAAATCACATCATCTTCATCATTTCATGACGCGACGAGAACTACTAAAAAACAGTGCTTTGCTTTTAGGTGGCACTGCCCTATCGCCACAAACTGCTTTTTCTGCTTTGCCTCATTCATTGAACATCAATGCTCCTTTCACGGCTGCCGACTTTGGCAAAGACTTTCTTTGGGGGGTGGCTACTGCCGCCTATCAAATTGAAGGGGCTTGGAATATAGATGGCAAAGGTCCGAGCGTTTGGGATACCTTCACCCACAAAAAAGGCAAGATTCACAATAATGAAAACGGAGATGTGACATGCGATTTCTACAACCGCTACTATGATGATATCGCACTGATCAAAGAAATGAACCTGGATGTGTTCCGCTTTTCTTTGTCGTGGTCGCGCATACTGCCTGAAGGTACGGGCAAGGTCAACCAGAAAGGTGTGGAGTTCTACCACAAAGTCATTGATCGTTGCTTGGAATTGGGACTACAGCCCTGGATCACGCTCTACCATTGGGATCTGCCTCAAGCCTTAGAAGATAAAGGCGGCTGGGCCAATAGAGATGTCGTACAATGGTTCATGGATTATGCCGATCTGGTCACCAAATTATATGGCGATAAGGTCAAAAACTGGATGGTACTCAATGAGCCTATGGCCTACACTTCTTTGGGCTATTTGGCGGGTATACACGCTCCGGGTAGAAGGAGTTTATCCGCCTTCATGAAATCCATTCACCACACCTGTTTGGTACAAGCCGAAGGTGCGAGAATCATTAGAGCAAATGTGGCCGACGCCCATATTGGCAGTACCTTTTCTTGCTCGCCGATCGACCCTAAAAACGAATCTCGAAAGCATAAAAAAGCCGCTGCGAAGATCGATGCGCTCATTAATCGCCTGTTCATAGAACCCGCCCTGGGCATGGGTTACCCCACTGATGCCGCTCCTTTCTTAAAGCGCATTCACAAGCACGTTCAGCCAGGTGATATGGAGCGTTTAAAGTGTGATTACGATTTCATCGGCATTCAAAATTATAGTCGCATCGTTGCCCGTCATGCCCTCATTCCACCTTTTGTCTGGGCCAACCAAGTGAAGCCAGAAAACAGGGGTATTAGCAAAGAAGACCTCACGCTCATGCGTTGGGAAGTTTACCCTGAAGGCATCTACCGTGTGCTCAAACAATTCGCCGCCTACGAAGGTGTGGACAAGATCATCGTTACCGAAAATGGTTGCGCCTTTACTGATGTAGTTGAGGGGGATGGCGTTCGAGACCCCAAGCGCGTGCAATTCTTTAAAGACTATCTTTCAAATGTGCTCAAGGCAAAACAAGAAGGCGTGAACGTACAAGGCTACTACGTCTGGACCCTCATGGATAATTTTGAATGGGCAGAAGGCTATACGCCCCGTTTTGGCTTAGTACACATTGATTGGGATACCCAACAAAGACGCATCAAAGATTCTGGTCGCTGGTTCCAGCAATTGTTGGCGGGACGATAACTTTTAGCTATTTTTCAGGCCGCGTCCCTACGTAAAAAACGCCCCATTAAGCTGTGGTTTCACAAGCTTAATGGGGCGTTTTTTACTTGGGGTCGGGCTATCCGTTAAATTCGGCAGCCCTAATAGCTTTTCGCTGGCAGGCTTACAAATGGCTACCTCTGGGCCGCCTTTGTAAGCCGCCGCTCAATAGCTATTGGGGCTACCTCATACCACTACTATCCCTCGCGCATAGCTCAATTTTGAATGAATTCCCCTCCTTTGGAGAGCTATTTCCATGGCTCTTCAAATTCAGACAAAGATCAAAAAGGCGCAGGCAAGCAGCGCCGCTACAATATCTTAGCACATTAAATATTACTCTTTCACGAATCGCTCCGTGATCACAGACTGCCCATTGCTAAGGGTGATCACATAGATACCCGCTGCATATTGCTCTACAGGCAATTCAATGGTATTGCTGCCTTTGACCGCAGTGGTATCCTTGCTGGCGATCAGCTTACCTGTAATGTCAAATACTTGAGTGAGTACCGAACCCGCTTCAGCGCAAATGAATTGAACGTTCAAAGTAGTACTGGCCGGAATAGGTGAAATATCACCGAACTCGAAGCCATCGCCTTCACGTACAAGCGTGATCACCTCAGATACGGTATTGCTTCCATCCATATCGGTTTGGCGCAGTCTGTAGTAGGTGATGCCTGTTGGCGGACTGTCATCTAAGTAAGTATAGTATTGTTCGGTTTCACTATCGCCCTGTGAGTCGACTGTATTTAAAGCGATGAAGCTGCCATCCTCTACCGCACGCTCAATGGTAAAGTAGTCGTTTTGGTATTCAGTAGCGGTCACCCATTCTAGAAGATTGCCATTCGCTTTCACCTCACCCGTAAAGCTGATCAGCTCGATCGGTAATTTCAAGCAAGGGAAATTATCAACTACCACTTGGCCTGTACAACCTACTTCATCAGATGCGGTGATGGTAAAGCCTGTACCACCTTGTAATGGTCCGAAAGTACCGCCACTTGATTCGCCAGTAAAGTCACCACCAGAGATCGTGTAGGTGAAATCATCATCATAAGATGGTAAGCCACCGGTAATGCTGAAGTTCACGATATAGGTACCTGTATTCGCATCACAATTCGCGTCATAATCTATTTCGATCGGTGCTAGGAAGACGACCGCTGTTCCGGCTGCTACGCTTAAGCATTCTGACGAAAGGTCAATATTCCCCGCATCATCCGTTGGTCCTGCTACTGCTGATATGTAGTAAGTGGTATTCGCTTGAATACCCGAAGCACTATTCAAATTAAATGAGCCAGTAGTATTGGTCGCCAAAATATCGCCTGCGCTATCTCCAGCATTGGTATGTAAAGCATAGATCAATACATCCCCTTCTGCCAATACTTCGCCTGTGGTGGTGAAGCTGGCATCTGATCCAGCACAGAATAAAGCAGGCTCATCAAATTGAGTCATCGTACCCGCACTAGTAGCACAATCGCAAGGTGCTTCTCCTTCTACAAAAATCACAGCCGAGTTCAGGTCGTCACTCACTTCATAAGAATAGCTTGAACCACAAGGTATTTCCAGACTGGTAAAACAAGCACCTTCTATTTCAACACCATCAACCGTATAGATGCCACTACCTCCAGTAATGCAGAAATCGACCACATAAGTCAAGCCATCCGGCTGAATGGTTGTGATCACATTGATGATCTCTAAAGGATCCAAACAAGCTAAATCGCTGGCAGGTAAAACCGTTAGGGTAACGAAGTCCGTACCCAAAGCATAACAAATTTCATTCGCGTCTAAATCACTCTGCAAATCCCCGATCGAAGGAGAACCTTCTAAAGCAAGCCCCACTTCCGCTTCAGCGGTACTGTCATAATTCAAGGCATAGATCTCATAGAGATCACTACCCGTGAACATGGTCAGGTCAAAGCTTCCATTAGGAGAAGAGCCTAAGATCATATTCGTACCCGGAACCGTTAATAAGAAAATAGTAGAATAGTCTCCCGAAGTATCTCCATCAACAAGCACTTCATCTGTGATCGTACCATCACAAGCCTCTATCTCAGAAGTGGAAACGATCACACCCGCATTGGCCAGACAGCTCTCGCAATCTTCACTATCCGCACTTAGGATGGTGAATTCACTGCTACTACCCAAAGCAGCACAAATCGCATCTTCACTTACTGTTGCTTCAAGTTCTTCTAAAGCAGAACCTGCATCAATTAGATCCGCAACTGTGGTGGCATCTCCAGAGTAGTAGATGAAGGGTACTAAAGTGTAATCTCCAGCCTCTAATCCTAAGACTCCAAAGTTGATCGCGACCGCACCACCGGTGTAGCCGATCACCTCATCCGTATTCGTTACTACATTTCCGTCAGCATCCACGATCAGGAAGGTGGTGGTGAATTCAGCTGGCAAGAAACCATCTGTGATGAAGCCATCATAGTTCGCACTGGTACCCGCACAGAATACATTGGTACTATCTGTGGGTGTCGCACCAATACCTACTAAATCACAAGCCAAGCAGAAATAATCACTCGCAGGCAAGATTTCAATTGTAGTGCCCGGACTTTCTAAATCAGCGCATATATCCGCCGCTTCATCCGCTAATAAGTCAACTAAGCCAGAGACTGTCCCAGTAGTAGCTATAAAATCTAAGATCGTTGTTTCATTATCATTGGCATAGTTGAAAGCGTGAACCGTATAAGTGCCTGCTGCTAAATCCAATGTACCATCCTCATCTACTTCTATGATGTTATCTCCTTGTACGACCAACCATATAGTAGTAAAAGTATCAGTTGCCGCGCCAGAAGTGGAGAAGACCAACTCTTCATAAAGAATAGAGCCTTCCTCGCATACCGTTGTAGCACTTGGTGGTGTTACTGTTCCATAGTTCGCTAAACAAGCTTCTGCACAAGCAGGGTCATCCGCACTTAGTACCGTCAAGTCTAAACCTGCTGAAATGATGAAACAAGGCACTAATAAGTCGCCCGGTAATTCATCACCAATAACAAACAGATCCAGTACATCTGATTCATCTGCTGTTTCGTAGGTTACGATGTGGAAAACATAAGAGCCGCTCGGAAGCGTGAATTCTCCCGTAGCGTTGATAGCTACAATATTTCCTGAGGTTTCTCTGGCTACAAATAAATAAGAAAAACCAGCAGCAGGTGGTGCTAAGGCAGAAATGGATATAGATTGACCTTCACAGATCTCACTGCTACCCGTGTACTGAACAATAGTTGGTTCAGCAAAGCAGCAGTCTATTACGACAACTGTAAAAATGTCTCCAAGTGTCGCACAGAAAGTTTCATCTGCGACCCCATCGCTGAGTTCGCTTAAAGAACTACCTGATAAAGCTTCGATCGCAGCTTGATCTTCAGTTAAAAAATTCACGATAAGGAAATCATAAGCACCTGCATCACTAAATGAAGTAGCTGCTCCACTTTCCAAGAAGTCTACGATCTCACCCGCATCATTCAGCTGAATGATCAAGCTGGAATAGTCAGCTGTAGCACCGCCTTCAATATCAATGGTGAAGATTTCGTCTGTACAGGGTCCTTCGTCCGTAGCTGTAATGTTAGGTGAGCCTGCTTCGGCAGCACACTCAAAGCATGCTTCGCTGTCTAAGGCATTGACCGTGATCTCTACAAAATCACCTGAGCAAAAGCTGAAATCAGCGCAAATGTTAGCTGCTAATATATCAGCACAGATACCATCTAAATCCCCTGCTGCGATCATCGCACTGATCGTTGGTTCATCGGCATCTTCGTAATTGATCGTATAGAAAGTGTAAGTGCCCGGAGCTAAAGTGCCCGCAGGAATGGTGATGCTACTACCACCTGTAAGCGGGTAAATAGAACCATCGTCGCCAACGATCCAAGTGGTATAAGCAGAACTGAAGCCACTTGCGGAGATGATGATGTCTTGGTCTTCACAGAGTTCAGGGGTATCGCTGCTTGGGCTACCTGCTACAGCTTCGCAAGTAGGAGGAGGAACATCTTCGATCAACTCTAAACAGAATTCACCATTATTACTACCGAAGCCATCTACGATCACGTAGTAAGTTTGTCCGGCGGTGGTAGCAAATGAAGTCACACCTGCTAATAAGCCCGTCTCATCTTCGCTACAAGCCTCGAAAGTCAAGTCGCCACAATCACTACCTGAGTAGATCGCCATTTGCGTATCGTTCAGTTGCTCATTGTCAGAGCCTTCACAATTGAGGGTGTTTAAAGTATAAGTGCCGCCATTACCGGTGAAAGTGAACCATACCGTTTGGCTATAAGCATCATCATCAAAGAAACAAGCCTCACCCGTTGGGAAGTCGGGATCGTCTAAAGAAGTGGCACAAACATTAGAGTAGAAATCAGGCAATACACCCGTTGCCCCTAAATCGATCGTAAAAGCATCCACACATTCGTCATTCGGCTCTACTTCGCCACCACACTCGCTATCGCAGATGTCGGGATTCAGCTCCGGATTCAAGAAGGTATAGGAAGGAAACGGAAAAGAAGGGTCGATACCCGTACATCCCGGCACATAAGTAGCCGCGGAAGGATCATCCACATCCGTACTTAGAAATGGGATCAGAGTGACGGTCACACTACTCACATCCGCCGTAAGAATACCTGTGGCGGAGAATTGAGATTCGCCACAGTTGTATAAAATGCCGCCAGAAGTGCCTGTTGCTTCGTCGTATTCTGATAGAACGGTATCGTATTCGTTATTAGGATCCGCCCCGGGATCATCGCCAGTTGGTCCTGCGCCATTGTACACGGCCCAAGCCACGCCAGGATTCGTACCGAATTCATCCGGCACGAAGAAATCCAGACAAGGCAAGTTGATGCTTTCATCGGCACAGAAGGTACTACCTGAAGGCGGCATGCCCGCTAAGTAGGTGCTGAGATCGATCGTGCAGTCGTCTTGAGCTTGTAGGCTGCTGGAAGTTAAGCCGAAGTTGAGGCAAAGACCCAGTAGTAAGCAAAAAAGAAGTGTATGGTTTCTACTCATGACAAAGGGACAGTGTATGAT